>JBAXGN010000060.1 GCA_037139415.1 Verrucomicrobiota bacterium
GCGGGAGCGCTTTCCGCTGGGGCGGGAGCGCTTTCCGCTGGGGCGGGAGCGCTTTTGGATGAGGCTTTTTGCTCATCTGGAGCAGCTTTTACTTTTTACGCTTAAACTGCCTGTTTGGCAATGGCTTAGGCGGTGTTTTAAGGGGTGACTGGCGGGCCTTACGGAGCCCATTTTGTAAGTGGCCTCAATTTTTTTTGCTTTTTTGCTTGGCAGGCCGCGCATTTTATGAAAAAGATAGCTCTCAGAGATCCCGACGATGTGCCGGGATGTAACAGAGCAACAAAATATATGGAGCAGCCGCGTTATGGGCAGGTAACCTATGGAAATTTTCGATGGGCTTCCCTAAATCTGGCTGTGTCAGGAGCTTCTATGGTAAAATTGATACTGGACTATTCCGACACAAGCGATCCGATCTTGCTGACGAAAACGTTCGCAATGGTCCACGGGTTGACGGGCAATTTGCATTTTCCGTTGCCGTGGCCGACGGAGTTTCCCACTCTGGCGGCGTTGACTGCCAAACAAACGGCCTTTGCCGAGGCGATGGCGGCAGCCGCCGACCGCGACAAGGGTAAAATCTCCGCCAAGAACGCGCTGCGCAAGGAATTGCTGGCCCTCGTCCGTCAAATTGGCGTTTACTTGCAGGTCAAGTCCGGCGGCGACCGGACCATTCTGGAAAGCACCGGTTATGACCTGGTCAAAGACCGCGTGCCGAATCCCAACCCACCTGCCGCGCCGCAGAGTTTCAAGGTTGTCGCCGGTGCGTTGCCCGGCTCAGTGGTGGCCAGCGCGAAAAGCCCGCGCGGGGCGCGCTCGTTCGAGGTGCAATATTGCCTGGGGGATACGTCCGTGCCAGCCAATTGGAAGCTCGGCGCGCAGCACGGTTCCTGCCACAGAATTAAGATTGCCGGCCTGGATCGCGGCAAGGATTACTCGTTCCGCATTCACGCCATTGGCCAAGACGGCCCCGGCCCCTGGTCGGAGGTGGTCGTTTTCATGCCGTCTTGAGTCGGTTCGGTTTGAGCCGCCGCCGCCCTGGAAACTCCAGGGCGGCTTTTTTTTGCGTCTGGTGCAGCGCATAAATTCCCCGCCACCGTCCAAAACCCGGCGCTGGATTGTGCCCGCTCAATTCGAAGGATTGGCAGAAATTATCATCGGCTGCCAGTTTGTTATTATGGCACCAACCATCCCATCCCTGTAACGCCCCCGGCGGTCAATTGCAAAACGGCCGGGCGTGGGGACGCAGTTCGCGCAAGCCTGATTGAGATTCAGGCTTCACAATGCGGGATTCGGGGGGTATGCTGCCGGCATGAAGTTGCTTGTGATTGCTGTCGTATTTATGGGATGGGCGTCCGCCCTGCCCGCGCAAACTCCGCCGGGTACTGCCACCCGCCCCAATTTCATCGTCATTCTTTCAGATGATATGGGGTATTCCGACCTTGGTTGTTATGGCAGCGAAATCCAGACCCCCAATCTGGATCAACTGGCAGCCGGGGGCGTGCGGTTCACCCAGTTTTATAATACCGCCCGGTGTTGCCCCACGCGCGCTTCCCTATTGACCGGATTATATCCGCATCAGGCGGGGGTGGGGCACATGATCGAGGATAAGGGGCTCGAAGGGTATCAGGGACAGTTAAATCAAAAGTGCCGCACGATCGCCGAAGTCTTGCGCCCCGCTCATTATCGCACCTACGCGGTCGGCAAATGGCATGTGTCGCTGAATCTGAAGGGGGATGGCCCCAAGTATAATTGGCCGTTGCAACGGGGCTTCGACCGTTATTATGGCACCATTACCGGGGCCGGCAGTTATTTTGACCCGGGCACGCTGGTCCGCGATAATACGCCCGTATCCGCGCTGAGCGACCCGGACTATCGGCCCGCGCTCTTTTATTACACGGATGCCATCACCGATCACGCCGTGCGGTTCATCACGGAGCATCAGCGGGACCATGCGAGCGAGCCGTTCTTTCTGTATGTGGCGTACACCGCCGCCCATTGGCCGCTGCACGCCAAGAACTCCGATATTGCCAAGTACAAGGGCCGGTATGATGGTGGTTATACCCCCATACGGCAGGCCCGGTTCGAGCGCGCCAAGCAACTGGGGTTAATCCAACCCACGTGGGACTTAAGCCCGCAGGCCGGTGATTGGGAAGCGGCCACCAACCAAGCGTGGGAGGCGCGTTGCATGGAGGTATATGCGGCCATGATTGACAGCATGGATCAGGGCATTGGCCGGATCGTCGCCACGCTGCGAAAGCAAGGGCAGCTAGAAAATACCCTGGTCGTGTTTCTCCAGGATAACGGTGGTTGCGCCGAAACCATTGGCCGCAATGCCGGCCCGAAGCGCCCGGATAAACCCACCTTGCCGGTGATTCCACCGGAGGCGATTCGGCTGGATGTTCGGCCTACCCAGACGCGCGCGGGCATGCCCATGCTGCGTGGGCCGGAGAATATGCCCGGCCCCGAGGATACCTTTATCGCCTACGGCAAAGCCTGGGCCAATGTGAGCAATACGCCGTTTCGTGAATATAAACATTGGGTGCATGAGGGGGGAATTTCCACACCATTGATCGCGCATTGGCCGCGAGGAATTGCCACCGCGTTGACCAATAAGCTGGTCCATACTCCCGCTCATTTGGTGGACATCATGGCAACGTGCGTGGATTTGGCCCAAGCCGATTATCCGGCGGAAGTCGCGGGCCAAAAGGTTCGGCCCATGGAGGGCGTGAGCCTGCGGCCGCTACTGGAGGATAAACCGCTGGTGCGTCCCAACCCGCTTTATTGGGAGCACGAAGGCAATCGCGCCATCCGCATCGGTGCGTGGAAACTGGTGGCGAAAGGACCCGCCGGGAAATGGGAACTGTATGATATGAACGCCGATCGCACTGAGATGCATGATCTGGCGGCGGAACAGCCCGAGCGGGTGCGGGAACTGATGGCGCAATGGGAAGCGTGGGCCAAGCGGGCACAAGTGCTGCCGTGGATTTGGAAGCCGCCGTATGGGCAGACAAATGCCGGTAGCTCGATGATGGATCTCAAGGCGGGGGACAGCTTTGACCAAGAATCCTCTCCGGAAGTAGCCAAGCGCCCCCTCACCATCACCGCTGAGGTGACGGAACCCGGCAATGGGGTGATTCTGGCCCAGGGCGGCCGCAATCTCGGTTATGCTTTGCTGGTCGTGGAAGGACGCTTAAGTTTCATTCTGCGCGAGAAAGGCAACCTCTCCACGGTTACTGCGGCAACGGCGCTGCCTTCGGGACCGTGCAAAGTCGGTGTGACCTTGGCCAACAGTGGCACGGTAACCTTGCGCGTGAATGGAAAAGAGGTGGCGATTGGCAATGTTGGCGGGTTCTTGAGCAAAACCCCGACGGATGGGCTGACGGTTGGCTTCGATGGCGGCCATGAAGTCGGTGACTACAAAGGTCCGAATAACTTTCAGGGCAAGCTGGGGAAAATCAGCTTGAGCCTGGAGTAATCAATTCGATCTGCTGACTTCCAACTCCTGGCTACTGGCCATCCTTTTGCACCTGCCAGTTTTGTGCTTCGGATTTCGGATTTTCACAGATGTTTGTGCGTCCCCTCTCGTCTTTACGGCGCTGGTTTCAGCCCTTCCCATTTCACCACCCAGCTCCCGTCATCCGGGAAACCAGGTGCTGATTGTTTCTCCGGAGCGCCATCCCAACCGGCTGCCATCATTGCCACCGCATAGAGTAGCCCGCCATTGCTGGGAAAGTACGGGAATGGACCGCCCAAGCTTAGGCCGGCCGCGTTGAATTGGTTCCTCGCCGCCGGGTGCAATAGCGCGTCCACCGCCATCTGCCGTTCGCCATTGCGTGCCGCCCCCATCGCCAGCAGCGGAAAGTCCCAACCCCAGGTCTTGCGATCCCATTGCCAGGTCTGCCAGGTTTTGCGCACGGTGTTTTTGGTGGTGACGGGATTGGCCCCATCGCCGGGTAAAAATCCCAGCATTCCCACCAGCGACGGGTGTTCCCAATTCCATTTGGTATAGGTGTTGGTCATGCCTTCCTGCTGTAAATAGCAGCCGTCCTGTTCCGGTAATGGCGCAAGGCGGCGCAGCACCTCATCCCACTCCGGAGTGCGTGTCAGGCCCAAGCGTTCACGCCAAGTTTGCGCCTCGCGCAACCCGAACCGCCAATAGGATAATTCAAAGGCTGGGTTGTATGCCCCCAACGGATCGGTATTTTCCGGCACTGTCTTCAAGGGCGGACCGAGTACGTATTTTCCCGTGGCGTGATCCAGCACCGCGTATGCCGCCATGAAATCGGCCGTGGCAAACACGACTTCCTGCCACTTTTCCAGGGTGGCCCGGGTGGGATGCAACCGGTAGTCCAGCAGCGCGTAGAAGATCGGGTGCGGCTGTTGCCAGATCAGCAACGGGCCCACACCGGAAGGGGAGTCGCGTCCCTCCGGCCCCACCATCTTTGGCCAGCGTGCGCCACGGTAACCTTGTTGTTCGGCAAGCTCGCGTGCAGCGGGCAACGTTTTCTGGTACCAGCCCAGACTGCGCTCAAACAGTGGCCAGCGGTCCCACAGCGCGTAATGTGCTCCGTGCCACCAGTGCATCTCCAGGTGGAATTTCCCATACCAACCACTGTTGTTATACAAGCCGCTTTCCTGAGGAGGCAGGGAACCAGCCTCGTTCGCCGCCAGCAAGTATTGCGACTGCACAATGCGCCGTTCCAGTTCGTGCCAGCGCCCATCTTTGCTGCCGGATAAATCGATGGCGCCACCGGTCTGCCAGAAGCGCGCCCAATGGGCCGCAGCCGCGGCTTTTACCGTGGCAAAATCCGGCAATGCCCCTGACGGTTTCTCAGCAGCGAAAGCGACAACGAATTCCAAGGTGGTTTCTGTTCCCTCGGCAGCGAGTGAAAAGACATGTGCGGTTTCCTCCCTTAAGACGGCGGCTCCAGTCCATGCCAGGGCCGTGGTGTAGTGCGTGTCATCCAGCGTGCGATCCAATTGGGCCTGGCGATCTTTTCGGGTGACGCGTGTTGTGTGCGCCTCCGGTGCGTTCCAATTCGCGCCGGTGACGAGATGATTGCCATAGGGAAAAGCCAGTTCCACCGCCAGCCTTCCCTTGGCTAGCAACGGCGACTCAATGCGTATGGCGATGGCATTGAGTTCGGGATGCGCGCAGGTCTCCACCCGCACCGGCTGCCCTTCCAACTCATATTGGCTGGTGATGATTCCCCGCCATAAATCCAATTCCTGGTGGGCCTGCCTGATTTGATCTGCTTTCAACCCGCTGTTGGTCGCCGACTGAAGGCGCAAGGCAATCCGGCCCAAGTTGAAACGGTGCGGGTTTTCGCGCAGCCACGTGTAAACCGCCTCCTGTCCTTTGCTGCTGGTTGCGTAACCTACCTTTCGCCCATGCACCTCGTATTCGGTGAGTTTGAAATCGGTCAGCCGCACGCCTGCCGGGAGCGGGTAACTGTGCCAGCCCCATTGCGATAAGGTATTCCCATAAAAGGTTTGCAAGCCGGTGATGTCCACGCCAAAGGCGAATTCGCCATTGCCGACTTGCAAAATCGTTTGTGGATCGGCTTTGGCAAGCACCACCTTGTGCCGTTCCACCACCGACTGCCGGCCAATCGGGGTTCCGGCACCCACTGCCCACGTGCCGACCACGATGCACCACCAGAATAATAACGATCTTCTCATGGCTATTCGGCGTTTATAATAACGCTTCCCGCCAGGTTTGTTCCCAGGAACCAGCCGTAGCCGGCATTTTGGTTTTGGAGCAGTGCGCCGTTGATGGTTCTGGTGGTCTTCGTTCCCGGAATTCCAACACTGCCGGTGAATAATCCGGCTTTAATACCGGTCGTGGTCAGCGTGAGTTTCAGTCCGTTGGTGCCGGTCACTTTGTTTCCTGCGCCAATCGCGATCCCGTTGGTGACACTTTCGGCAAGATTCCCGCCTTCAAGAATTATCGTGCCATTCGTCCAGTTCAGGATCTGCGGCAAATTGGTGAAGGATGAGCCGACCGCGTTGCAGACCTCGCAAGGCCAGCCAGTGGTGTACATTTTCGCCTTGGGTTGTGCCGGCTTGCTCCAGCTCACCACCCCTCCCAAATCTGTGTTGTTCGTAAAATTCAGCCAGCCGATCACCATTCCGGTTTTCCCGTACAGCGCGCTGTAAAGCGGCCATTGTCCGGTTTTGGACACAACGGTGCTGGCCGTCACGGGCTCGCCGTCGCCCATTGCCCCGTTCACCGTCACGCCCCCCGTCGGACTCACGCTCACCGCCAGCGCACCATAACCTCCGGGAAGATTCGTCGAACCGCCGTTGCTGGTAATGACGAGCGTGTATTGGCCGGCTTGTGGTGCGGGGTTGAGCTTGGAATAGGCTGCCCGCAGGACATAGATTTCCGCCGTCCAGGTGCCGTTGCCAATGCGTCCGGTGATGGCACTGCCACTGTGGAGATCAATTTGCAGCGTTGCGTTCCACCCTGCTGCACCTTTGATCGAAGCGGTCTGCCAAGTGCCGTCTAGCGCAAACTGGCCTGACAGCGGATAACTCTTTGCACCCTGCTGCACTTGAGCGGTAAAGGTCCCGGCTGGGGTCACACTGATGGTGAAGGAGCCCGCATTGCTGACGGCTACGCCGTTGGTATCAGAGAACAATCCGCTATAGTTCCCGGCAATCGGAATGAATGGGTTGGGTACAAAATTGGCCACCAGTGTCAAATTGCTTTCCATGGTGAACTTCAAGGCTGGGCCATTGGTCAGGACGGCTCCGGCTCCATTGACCCAGTTGGAGAACAGGTAGCCTGTTCCCGGTACCGCCGTCATCGTGTAGCTTTGCCCGAGTTCCAGCAGCTTGCCGTTGTAGCTGCCTTTGATTGTCCCGTTGCCGTTGGTCCAAACTGTCAATGTGTCGCTCGCAATATACAGAAAACTGACGCTGCTGGTTGCGGAATAGTTGCCGACTGCGTCCGTGGCGTAGGCTTTGACTGTGTTGGAACGCATGGTTAACGGAAGTGTGGCTTCCCAGGTTGTCGTGCCCGTGGCTGGCTGCCAAGTTCCATTGTTCAATTGAAACTGCACGCCGGTTATTGCCGCACTGCCGCTCGCTGTTCCCTTCACGGTGAAAAGGCTGTTGCTCACTCTTTGGCCGATTTTAGGTTCCGCAATCGCCAAGGTTGGCTTGGCGATCTTGATCGAGCTGTTAAGCCGTCCAAGGTTGGCGCGTGCCTGCCCGCCCAGGGTGGCAAAGTTTCCCCCCACCAATATTTTCCCATCCGGTTGCAGCGCCAACGACGACACCCAGGAGGCTTGTGCACCCTGGTAACTTCCACCGTCTATCCCCACCTTGAACGTGGTGTCCAAAGTGCCATTGGCATTGAGCCGGATGACGCCTAATGCTGGCTGATAGCGTATGCCGTTCAGCTTGGTAAACGTTCCCCCCAACAAAACCTTCCCGTCCGGTTGCACCACCATGGCTGAGGCGAAGCTATTGACGCTCAAGCTGAAAGTGGAGTCCACGCTGCCATCCGCATTGAATCGCGCAAAATACTTGATCCCCTTGCCATCCGGCGTGGGGAAAGCTCCACTGGCAAGGATTTTCCCGGTGGGTAACACCGCCAGGGAAAACACGGAAGGACCGTTTATGGACCAGTTAGTGCTGGGATGAAAAGTGCCATCCAGACTGCCATCCGCATTAAATCTACCAATGCACAGGCGCGGTTGTCCCGCCAGCGTCGTGAATTCCCCGCCCACGAGGATTTTTCCATCGGGTTGTGCCGCCATGGTGAGTACACTATATGTGTCGGTGCCCGCCCACTGGCTGTTAAAGGCGGCATCCGTACTGCCATCCGCATTGAGCCGTTTAATCTGGCCATTCACCAGTTGGAGAATTTTACCCTCGGGCTGCATCACAAGGTGTGCTGGACTTGCCCCTGGGAAAAAGAATGGATCGCGGCTCCCATCCACATTGAGTTTGCCAAAACCCCAGGTGACGGATTGGCCGCCTAGCGTCGTAAAGCTTCCCGACACCAGTATTTTACCGCCACTCAAAACCGCAATATTTTCCACGAGGTCATTCGCTCCCGGATTAAAGGAATCCAAGGTTTGGGAACGGCCTGGCATGGGTGCGGCCAATAGAAAGCCCAGCAGAGAACTGATCGCAAGTTGTTTTTTGGCACACTGAATGTATTCCCTTGTCGTATGGCGGTAAGGGAGCACTCCTTTTGATTCGCTATTCATAAGCTCATTCATGGGGGCGAAACCTATGCTTGCCGCAGTCCGGATTCAAGCGTGAATTTTGCCAGAGGGTTATTTTCTTCCATACTGGACTGCGATAATTTAAATTCGCAACTCGGCATGGTCACAATTTGGCATTGACGTTGGGGATTATCGGTGACCGTGAATTGAAAATACGGCCATGGACGCAGCGTCCTAAAACGCCTCGGCTGGGTTGTCGTGAGATGTGTGGATGGCGTCCTGGCGAAAGAATGATTGCCATGAATAGACGACTCTTTATCACGCTGGCGGGGTTATTACTGGCTTCAATGGCCGGATTGCGGGCCGCTGATCCTCAGCAGTCCAAGGCTGCGCCGGCTCCCGCCTTTGCGCCGGTCGCGGACGTCGCCGGATTGCCGTGCGTGCTGCTCATCGGTGATTCGATTTCCATGGGCTACACGCCGCCCACGCGCGCGCTGCTCAAAGACAAGGCCAACGTGCATCGCCCGCCGAACAATTGCAGTTCGACCGGCTATGGGCTGACCATGCTCAATGCCTGGTTGGGGACGAATACATGGGATGTCATCCACTTTAACTTCGGCCTTCACGATGCCAAGTTGCCGCCCGAGGGTGTTCGCCACTCGCCCCCGGAAGTCTATGAGAAAAATCTGCGCGAGCTGGTGAAGCGGCTGAAGGCCACCGGGGCGAAACTGATCTGGGCCACCACCACCCCGGTACCGAACAGCGGCATTCTCGCCCCCAACCGTCGTTTTGGCAGTGTGGATCAGTACAATACCATCGCCAAAAAAGTCATGGACGAAAACGACGTGGCCATTGACGACCTGAATGCCGCCATTGCCCCGCACGTCGGCAAACTTCAAAATCCTGGCGATGTGCATTTTAACGGCGCAGGTTCGGAGTTGCTCGCGCAGCAGGTGGCGGCCAGCATCTTGGCGGCTCTGAAGGCCGGGGCGCCATGACTGCGGCACTCCCCAACGGCCAGCCCGCCATGGCGGGCGTATCAGATGTGTTGAACCCGAATTCCGAGGCTGCAGCGAGACCTCCGAGTGCGCCTTTGGATTTCGGGTTGATGGCACATCTGGAGCAATGGTGCCACCTCTGGCAGGTGCCTGACTTGCCGGCGCAGATCCATATCCTGTTCAGTCCGCGTTTGCATTGCGCCTTGGGCCGCTGTCGGCCACGGCAAGGCCGGATTACCCTTAGTGATATTCTGTTGCTGGAACCGAATCACAAACTTCTGGTGGAAACCCTTTGTCACGAAGCCGCGCATCTGGCCGCCTACCAAAAATTCGGCGCCCGGATCAAGCCGCATGGTCCGGAGTGGCGCCACCTGATGCAGGTCGCCGGTTACGCGCCGAATGTCACGGCCCGGCGTGAACATGTCTTTGGCCTGGAACAGCGTTTGGCGAAGATTCGGCGACGGTACGAATATCACTGTCCGCAGTGCAACATCACCCATTTGCGGCGATCCCAAAATCCTCGCCTGCGCTGTCGCGCCTGCTTTACCGCAGGTCGCAGCGGCCTGCTCCTTATCCGCCATCTTTTTTAACGATCAAAATCAAAGTATGAAACGACTGTTGGACTGCGTTCCTGGAACGCATCAGCGTTTTCCTTATAGTGCGGTGCGGAAAGTCGTTATGCGAAAAGTTGTTATTGCCAACCAGATTCCTTTTTGAAAGCCTAGCGCGCATATGAAACGACCTGCCTCAACCGGACAATGTGGTTCATGCGGTGGCACCTTCAACAAGGGCAGCATGACGCGGCACCTCACCGCTTGTTTCGCCAAAGCGGCTGCCGCACAGGCTGGCTCCAGCATCGAACCTCTCAAAGCCTTCCATATCATTGTGGAAGGCAGTTACCTTCCAGATTACTGGTTACATTTGGAAGTGCCCGCCGCCGCCAAACTGCAATCCCTCGATCAGTTTCTGCGCGCGATTTGGTTGGAATGTTGCGGCCATCTGAGCGCCTTTACCATTGACGGGGTCACCTATTCGTCATCTCCCAGTCCAGATTCCTTCTTTGGCGGCGCGAGAGATCAAAGCATGGCCAAGAAACTCTATGCGGTGTTGGCACCGGGCATGACCTTTGAGCATGAGTACGATTTTGGCAGCTCAACCAATCTCAAACTGAAGGTGGTAGGGGAATTGAAGCAAACTCACAATAGCAAGGACATTTCCATTCTGGCCCGCAATAATCCGCCTCAGATAAAATGTGAGACGTGCGGCAAGCCAGCCACCCTGGTTTGTTCGCAGTGCATTTATAACGCGGAGGCATGGTTTTGTGATGCCTGTGCTCCAAAGCATGAGTGCGGTGAGGAAATGATGCTTCCTGTAACCAACTCCCCGCGGGTCGGGGTCTGCGGTTATGCGGGGTGACATCGGACTTTTCATGGTTACTTGCCCTTGCGGGTAGCCAGGTAGTCCGCCAACGAGCGAAATTGAAGCGGCTTGCGGCGAGCCTGTTTGAGCCAAGCCACGTCATCCGCATCTTCCGCTCGTTCCAACAGCTCTTCGTAGTCCTTGATCGGCACGATAACAGACACAGGTCGGCCTTTGCGTGTCACGATTTCTGGTTCAGCCAATGTTGTTCTCATGCGGAAAAAATATCAGGCGATTGCTTTCAGGTAAAGTGACGTAAATGTTTGCATCAGGGCAAACGCATCTAAAGGTTTCGCCCCCGCACAGGAGCGTGCAGATGGCGATCACCAACAGATCCATGAGCGGGTGGTCCTTGGTGCGGTTGCCGCGCGGATCGGGCAACGTCTGGAAATGGGTGAGCAAGCTGTTCAGGCCGGCCGGTTGGACAGGAATAACATTGGTGTTTGACATAATATATAGTTAGATATATATCTTGGGCATGACCATACCGTCAACACCGAAATTGATTTTAAAACAACTGGCGCGCATCCAACGCATGGCGCGCGGAAAACTTTGCCTGATCCGCACCGGCCCCAGCGGTCCGTATTACAACCACCAGACTTGGGAACAGGGACGCAATGTGGTGCGGTATGTCCCGCGTGCCCAAGTGCCCGCGCTCCAGACCGCCATCGCGGGTTATCAAGACTACCTCAAACTCACCCAAGCCTATGCCGACCGGATCATTGCGCAGACCCGGGCCGCCCAGCCATCCCGCACCCCGCGCTCCCCAGACCGGCGGAAACCGCAACCGAAACGGCCGCGAATATCCAAGGCCAAGTAACGCCCAAGGCGTAAAATAATGGGAAAATCCCACTTATCGGGCAAATTTAGATGCGTTTGCCCTGACTTTTTCGCCTTGATCGAGGCACCTTTTTGGAGATTATCAGCACCCTGATAATAAACTGGCGACCGGAAACAATGAACGGGAAGGGCGGTTAAGAAGACTATTAGCAGCCATGCGTACGTTCCTTCCAATTCTTACGCTTTCGCTTCTGGTGTTCGGATGCCAGAAGCCAAGTCGAGCACCTTACGTTATTGAGTACCCTACACCCATCGTTAGAGCGGGACGCACGACGGAGGCTTTTGGCATTGAGACGCTCGGTGGAGTTTTCACACCTCTCATCAAAGTAGGCACGGCAGTTCCTTACTCACTTTCCGAGGTTTTCAGTACTGCCGCCGATGGGCAGTCACAGGTCATGGTCACGGCTTTTCGTGGCACGAATCAGATGGCTAGGAGCAATCTCGCTCTCGGACGGTTTCAGATTGTCGGTATTCCCGCAACGCCGCGTGGCACGCCGAAGGTCGAGTTTACATTCACTATCACAGAGCGGCAGATTTTGATTTCAGCGCGTGACTTGACAAGCAAGGATGACTTGGAAATTCGGACAGTGAGTGGAGAGACCAAACCGTGACGGCTAAGTTCAACTATGCGCTGCACTGAATGACAGACCCGCAGTGCCGATTGACAAGAAAGCTATTCCCTCAACCTCTCTGGCACCCGCGAGGTTGAAACGGTACGAGGATAGCAGGCGACCGGGAAAACTGATACCCCACGACGCCCCGCGCAACATCCGGAAGCTGCTTTTGCCGTCATAGAAATCCTCGCACCACTGCCACACATTCCCGCCCATATCATAAAGCCCAAACTGATTCGCCTTAAACCTCCCTACCGGAGAAGTGTTCTCGTATTCATCCACGTTCAACGATGGACTGTAGTTCCCCACCCCTTTCGGCGGTGGCCATTGATTGCCCCTGGGATAGATACCTTTTCAGTTTACCATCCTTTTCCTTGGGCGTGCCATTCCATTTTTTATCCCCAATCCCCACCGCATAGCTCCACTCCGCGTCCGTCGGCAGCCGATACTCCTGCCCGGCGGCCAATTTCCCCTCTCCTTGTTCCTTCGTGGTCAGCCACGCACAGAACGCCTTGGCGTCGTCCCAACTCACATTCACCGCCGAATGCGTCGGTCCCTGTGAAAAAGACGGAACCGGCCATTCGCGCTTAATATTTCGCTGAGTATCTTTTCCGAACCAGTGGTGTTCTGTTTCAATGGTTGCAGTCGCGTCAATAAACGCTTGATAATCCTGCACCCGCACGTCCCAGGTGCCAAACCACACGGTCGTGCCCGCCACCGGCGCAAACGCCATCCCCAAGCTGTTTGCCCAATGCTCGGCATTGGCCTTTTCCTGTGCGGCTTGCTCCGCTGCGCGTTTTTCCTCCGCTAAGGCCGCCGCTTCCGCCTCTGCCTCTGCCTTGCGTCGCGCTTCTTCCTGCACCTTGGCTTCCTGCTGCGATTTAAGAAAGGCCTCCTTCAGCCTGTTCCGTTTCTCCGCCGCTTGCTGAGCTTCCAAAGCCTCTCCGGCGCCCCCCCAGCGGGTCGGAGAACCGCGCTCTCTGGATATTTCGGTCGTGGTTTTTGATTGTCAATCGGCGCCCGATTATTAACAGTGTGGAAAATATGAAAGCAACCCGCCGTGAATTCATCCGCCGCTCGGCTCTGGCCGTTGCTGGTTACGGTTTGGCGCAGCCATGGGCGGCTCGCGCTGCAGCATCCGGAATTAGTCTCGGATTCAGCCTGTACGGCATGAAGTCGCTGCCGCTGGATGAGGCTTTGCGCGCTTGTGCCGCGATTGGCTATCGCAACGTGGAACTGACGTTGACGCCGGGCTTTCCTTCCGAACCCAAGCAGTTATCCGCCACCGCGCGCCAGGCGCTTCGCCAACAACTGCAATCCCTGTCGCTGGAGTTGTCCGGCCTCATGTTTAATTTGAAGCTGGTGGTGGACGATGCCGCGCACGCGAAAAACCTGGAGGAAATCAAGGTGGCCGCCGAACTGGCTCATGACCTTGCGCCGGACCGGGCCACCGTGGTGGAGACGGTGCTGGGCGGCAAACCCTCCGAATGGGACGCGGTGAAAGAGCGCATGGTTGAGCGGTTGCAATCGTGGGCGGAAGTGGCGAAGCGCGGGAAGATCATCCTGGGCGTCAAAGCCCATGTGGGCAGTGCGGTACACCTGCCGGAACGGTTGCTCTGGCTGCTGGATCGGGTGCCGGGAGACGCGGTGGCCGCCGTCTTTGATTACAGCCACTTCGAACTGCAAGGCGTGGGCCTGCCGGAGTCACTGAAATTGCTGTTGCCGCGAACAAAGTTTATTCATGTCAAAGATGCCACCGGGGATGCGAAAAAGTTCCAGTTCCTGCTGCCCGGCGATGGCAAAACTGATTATGTGGCCTACTTCAAATTGCTGCAACAGCACGGGTACCAGGGCCCGGTGGTGGCGGAGGTGAGCGGGCAGATATTCAGCCGGCCAGGGTACGATCCCCTCGCCGCCGCCCGGCAGTGTCATGCCAAACTTGCGGCGGCCTTGAATGGAGTTTGACCGGATAACCATGTTGGAGCACAAAACGATTATGAAAACGAACGAATTATCACCCGTGAATGCCAGTGGGACGAAGAGTCAGCCTGAAACTGCGAGTCTTTCCCGTCGCCGGTTCATGCTGGCCAGCGGAACGGTGGCCACCGCCTTTACCATCGTGCCCCGGCATGTCCTGGGCGGCCCGGGCCACGTCGCTCCCAGCGAAAAGATTGCCCTGGCCTACATCGGCTGCGGCACCCAGGGTTTGCGCGAAATGCCGAAGATGCTCGCCGCGCCCGAGGTGCAGATCGTGGCCGTGTGCGATCCCGTCAAGGATGGTCATGATTATGTGGACTGGTCCAAAGATAGCCATCGCAAGATGCTGGCCAACACCATGGGCAAACCGGATTGGCGGCAGGACGCGCCGGGCATCCCCGGCGGCCGCGAAATCGCCAAAGAGTTCATCGAGACCGTTTACGCCAAACAGCGGGCAGCAGATAAGTTCAAAGGGGTGACCGCCTATGCGGATTTCCGCGAACTGCTGGACAAGGAATCGGACGTCAACGCCGTTAAAATCATGACGCCGGACCACCTGCACGCAACGGTGTCCATCGCCGCGATGAACAAGGGCAAGCACGTCGTCATGCACAAGCCGCTGGCCAACCGGCTGCTGGAGGCCCGCTTGGTGATCGAGACGGCGCGCAAGACCAAAGTGGTCACCCACTTCCTGCCCTCCAGCAACGGTGCCAACGTCCGCACCATCAAAGCCTGGATTGATGCGGGTGCCATTGGTACGCTGCGCGAAATTCACAACTGGTCCAATCGCCCGGTGTGGCCCCAGTATCCGACTCTCCCGACGGATCAGCCGCCGATCCCGCCCGATTTTGATTGGAACCTGTGGCTCGGCCCTTCGCTGGACCGTCCCTATCATCCCAACTATACCCACGCGGTATTTCGCGGGTGGTACGAATTCGGCGGCGGCGCGGTGGCCGATATGGGACATTACAGCCTGTGGCCGGTGTTCCAGCAGTTCAACCTCGACGCCCCGGTGCTGGTGGAATCCCGCCCCAGCCACCTCTGCACGCTCAACGGCCAGGTGGCCACCAAAATCAGGAACGACTACTCTTTCCCGGCGGCGTGCATGATCCGGTTCAAGTTTGCCGCCCGCAACGAACGCCCGGCCCTGGATCTCTTCTGGCACGACGGCTCCATGAAGCCGCCCACGCCCGAGGAATTGGAGGCGGACAACCTGGAACTCGCTCCGGAAGGCATGCTATTTATCGGCGATCGGGGAAAAATCCTGGCCGACTTTCGCGGGGAAAACCCGCGCATCATCCCCGCGCAGAAAATGCGCGAATTCCAGGGAGCCAAATCCCTGCCCGAGGCAGTGGCCACCCCGGGCGGCCGCAGCGATGGTGAGGCGGCTTGGCTGGCGGCGATCAAGGGTGGCCCCTCCACGTTTGGCGATTTCTCCCTGGCCGGTCCGATCGCGGACGCCTTCAACCTGGGCGCGATCTCCCTGCGCATGGGCGGCCGCCGCCTGCGCTTTGATGCGGCGACCGCAAAAATTACCAATGTACCCGAAGCCAACAAATACCTGACCCGCGAATATCGCAAAGGCTGGGAGCTGGCCTGATTTTCAGAAAAACATTTTGTCGGTCAACGTTTTGTGACAGGGTGCCACCATCATGAGCGTACAACGGATCGTAATCGTCGGTGGGGGCGCAGCCGGAATTTTTGCGGCGGTCACTTGCGCCGAGGCTGTACCCGGACGGGAAGTGGTGGTGCTTGAAAAGGGACCGCAATTCCTGTCCAAGGTGCTCATTTCGGGAGGGGGCCGGTGCAATGTGACACATGCGTGTTTTGACCCGCGCGAGCTAGCCGCGTTTTATCCGCGCGGCGAACGGGCGCTGCTGGGGGCGTTTCGCACCTTTCAGCCTACCGACACCGTGCAGTGGTTTGAATCCCGAGGAGTGAAGCTGAAGACCCAGGACGACGGCTGTATGTTTCCGCTCAGCGATTCCTCGCAAACCATTATTGATTGCATGTTGGGGGCGGCACGCGCGGCCGGGGTGACGTTGCGGAACAATTGCGGGGTGGAACGGGTTGCCCGTCGAGTCGGTGGCGGGTTTGAAGTCTATTTATCGAATCATGAAACCTTGACCTGTGATCGCCTGCTGCTGACCACCGGTGGCTGCCGCACGGCGGCGGCGGGACAACTGGCGGTTTCCCTGGAGCACACGCTGGTGCCGCCGGTGCCATCGCTGTTCACCTTTCAAATTGGCGTCCCCTGGCTGTACACCTTGGCGGGCATCGTCGTGGAGGACGTAAAAATCTCCGCACCAGAGGTGAACC
Organism: Verrucomicrobiota bacterium; assembly: GCA_037139415.1. Lineage (NCBI taxonomy): Bacteria > Pseudomonadati > Verrucomicrobiota > Verrucomicrobiota bacterium. The sequence continues at coordinate 16,348 of JBAXGN010000060.1, forward strand.
TGAGCGAACGCGGCATCCTGCTCATCACCCACGAAGGGTTGAGCGGTCCGGCGGTGCTGCGCTTGTCCGCCTGGGGAGCACGCACCATGCACGCGCTGAACTACCAGTTGCGAGTACACATCAACTGGCTGCCGACGCTCAGTCCCGAGGCGATCACGGCGGAATTGCTCGCCCGCCGGCAAACCCAAGGCGCACGGCTGGTGGTGAATGCGCCGCTTGCGCCACTGCAAGCGCGGTTATGGGAACAGCTCGTCCTGGCCGCCGGGGTGGCGCGGAACACTCCCTGTGCCGGCCTGACGCGTACCGCGCAACATCAATTGATCCAGCAATTAATCCGCACGGAACTGCCGGTCACGGGAAAAAGCCTGAACAAAGAGGAGTTTGTCACCTGCGGCGGAGTTCCGCTGAACGAGGTGAACTTCAAGACCATGGAAAGCCGTCGGTGTCCGGGACTGTTTTTCGGCGGCGAGTTGCTGGATTTGGATGGCCTCACCGGAGGGTACAACCTGCAAGCCGCCTGGACTACAGGTTGGATTGCCGGAAAAGCGATGGGGGCTGAGGAGTAAATCCGAACTCCGAAAATCGAAAGAAAGCGTCGCCCGCAAATGGACGCCAATAAACGCAAATAGAAAACTGCAGCAGAAAAATTGATCAGTATAAATACAGTACGAAGGAGATAGGAGTCTGGAGTTACTGCCCTAACGCCTTCAACTCAGTTTGGGAAAACTGATATTCGCTGAAGCTCTTGACCTCCGTGGCCAGGCATTTCCGGAAACTCTCCGCGGCCTTTGGCTTATCGCCGGCAAACAGGCGCTTGATGCCAAGGTAAAACCAGGCTTCGCAGGTGCGTTCGGTTTGCATCTGACGGTTGGGCGCGGAGGTGGCGGCCAGGAATTCAGTATCGCTGAGCTTGCCAAGCAGAAACGCGGTGATTTTCTCGGGCCATGGATTGCTTTCATTTTTTGGGCGCAGCTCCATATAAGCCTGCAATTCCCGGTCGGCAGCCGGCTGCTGGTTCAAGCGCGTGCGAATGATCCAGATGAAGAAATGCTCGTAGTCCTGGTCGGCGGGATTGAGTTCGCAAAACCGGTTCAAGTCGTTGAGCGCATTGGTCCAGGCTTGCTGCATATAGTAGGCGCTGGCCCGCCCGAAGTAGGCAGGCGTACACTGTTTGTCGAGCGTCAGCGCGTAATTATAATCCGCGATCGCGCCGTCCAAGTCCCCCTTGCCACGCCTGGCGTTTCCGCGATTGCGCAGCGCCAGGACATATTTTGGGTTAAGCTCCAGCGCCCGGTTAAAGTCGGCAATCGCCCCGTCGAAATCACCCCGGCTTTCCCGGACCACCCCGCTGTTATTGTGGGGAAACCCATAATTCGGGTCCAAGGCAATGGCCCGCGCGTAATCCGCCAACGCCCCCTCGCCATCGCCTTTCTCCTTCTTCGCAATGCCGCGATTATTATACACAAAGGTGTATTTCGGATTCAACTCCAACGCAAAATTGTAATCCACCAGCGCCCCGTCCCAATCCTGTTTGGCGGCTTTGGCGAGGCCGGAATCGTTAAAGTTCTGCGCCAACATCGGTTCAAGTTCATGTGCCTGCGCATAATCGGCCTGCGCTCCGTTCGTGTCCCCCTTGGCTTGCTTCACGCGTCCGCGCAGAAAGCAGGCGTTGGCATTATCAGGCTCAAGCTCCAATGCACGTGTATAATCCGCCAGGGCTCCCTCCCAATCCTTTTGCGCTTGCCGGGCATAACCGCGCAGCAGGTAGGCCTGGCCGTCCTTGTTGGTGAGTTCGATGGCGCGGGAATAATCGGTGATTGCCCCGGACAGATCCTCCTTGGCAAACCGGGCGATGCCACGGGCAATGCTGGCACTGGCATCCTTCGGATCCAGCTCCAGTGCGCGAGTGAGATCAGTAATAGCACCCGCCAGATTACCCGTGCGCAGCCTGGAGATGCCACGATTATAAAACGCCAGAATACATTTGGGATCAAGCTCGATGGCCCGGGTAAAGTCCGCCAAGGCACCCGCGGCTTCCTTTTGGGTTAATTGGATGATGCCCCGGTTGTTGTAGGCTTCGGTAAAGTTCGGCTTGCGTTCAATCGCCCGGTTGTACTCGGTGCGGGCTCGATCCAGGTTCCCATTCTCCTGGAGAGCGCGGGCACGGGTAAAATGCGTGAAGGCATCGGCTTGGCCAAAGACCATTGCTGGCAGGGCCACCACACCCAGAATACTCAGGATAATGCCGAGGCTGCGTCGGTTCATATTCAATTGACCATAACACTAGACGTGATCGTGCCTGGCGGCAAACCCGAACTCCCCAATCACTGCTTGGGCAACTCCAGGCACTTCAGCTCATGCAAATTACGGAGCAACAACTTCCCATCGGAAAGGGCCATGGGCGCCCACGGGCTGCCGCCATCAAACAGATTCACCCTGGCCAGCAACTTGAAACCGGCGGGGTTGACCTCAAACAGGTGAAGTTCCCCGGTTTTGCCCTGCATCACCAACGCCAGGTCATCCACCAACAGCAGCGCGCCGTTGTCAAAACGCAGGTCAGGCCCGGTCTGCCACTGGACTTGCCCTTGCAGGTTCAGGCAAACCAAGCCGGTATTCGTAGCCCCGTGCTCCTTGAAGCTCAGCACATAGACATGATCGCGGTATAAAATCGGCGAATGAATATGGCCGGCGACCTCTTTATTATGGAGCACCACCTTCGTCGCCCATTGCTCGCGCTCGTGACTGACTTGCAACAGGGCACAACCAAGCCGGTACCCGCCGGTGATGAACAGGCGGTCCTCGCCCAAACGCAACGGTTGGGCCATCGGGATTTTGTGCGGTCCAGGCGTCTTGGTCTGCCAGAGAATACGGCCGGTACTGGGCTCCACGGCAGACACAATCGCCGGCGGATATTTCTCCGGATCACTCGGTTGGGCCAGCATGATGATCTGCTCCACCCCGCAGAGTCGCGTCAAATACGGACTCACATGACTGTACCAATTGCGACCAATATAGGCGGATCGCCAGCGCTCTTTACCGGTGACCTTGTCATACGCCACCAACCCCACCTTGGCAGTCTGCGGCGCCACAATCACCACGTCCTGATAGATTAGCGGCGCTTGCGTCATGCCCCACATGGGCAACTGCGTGCGTGCCAGCGCATCCAACCGATTGGTGGCCGCCGCCGCCCGGTCCACCTGCGGGTCTTTGAACTCGGCTAACAAATGATGCTGCCACTCCAACTGATGCGTACTGCGGTTCACGCAATATACCTGGCCAAAGGGGCCGACAGCATACACCCGCTCGGCATCCACCGTGGGCACATTGCGTGAGCCATGGAACGGTAATTTGCCGGGGGCGTCCAATGCCAACTGCCAGTGCTCCCGACCGGTGGCCAGGTCCAGGCAGCGCAATACATCCTGCGCTTCACCCGCACGATCCAACACATACACCAACGCATCCCGCACCGCCGCGCCGGCATAGCCATCACCGAGCGGAATACTCCAGGCTACCTTCGGTCCATTCGTGGGCCAGGCGCGGGCAAAGCCGCGCTCCGGGGAGACGCCCGCGCCATTCGGCCCGCCAAGCTGAGGCCAATCCGCCGTCTGGGCCAAGGCGGTTGCCCCCAGCCAGGCGGCCAGTATCATTCCCTGCGCAAGACGACGGTTCATGCGCAAATCCTTTGCACGCCCCGGTCCCGGTGTCAATGGGCATCACTGGCGTTTGGTTAAAATTTCTAGTTGCTGTGGGTTGGGCTCAGCCGTAACCTGTGTTATGCGTTTACTAAGCATGTGGCCATACCGATTCGCTCTGCCAAATTGCGGAGTGAGTTTTTTGCACGGCAGGGATGCAATACGATCCAATCGCCAAGTGTTTGAGTTTTTTCTGGCAAAAGCCCAGCCCCTTTAATCTCCGCCTGTTTCGAAGTATAGGTTATGGAAACAGTACGTTGTGCAACACCCAGCAGCGCTGTTCTTGCTGGGAAGAGGACCTCTTCTCTCCTGCTGCGAGAGTATATATTATTCGGATTTCGGGTTCCTTTCGGTCTTCGGCATTCGGTTTTCGGCATTCTCTTTTTCCTCACTCTCCTGCTCTGCGGCTGCGCCTCAACCCGCAGTCATCCTGCCCATTGGACGATCAGCGCAACCGATACGGATGCGCCCGCCATCGCTCGTGCCCAACAAACGGTGGCGACGCTGTTCCCTGCGGATTATCGCAGCGTGCACCGGGCCATCCTCACCATGGGCCGACGGCAATTCACGTGTGACGGGGTGCTGACGGTTTCCGCCCGCGCCAAGTATCACCTGGCCTTGATCAGCCCGCTGGGGTTGGTCACCGATCTGGAGGCGGACACGGACGGCGCGGTCAACGTGCGCAAGGTCACCGCGATCTTCCGCGAGGACTGGAGCCGCAACCACGTGGCGCGCGACCTGCGCTGTATCTTCATGCCGCCCGGCAAACTGGAAACCAACGGGCGACTTGCTGATGGACGCTTGGTGCTGCGCGGCGCGCTGGATCGTGACGGGTTAACGCCGCAGTACTTGTTTTCCCCGGATGGCGCGCAGTTGCAGGAGATGGAATGGCTGCGCGCCGGGCGTTGTGTCTATCACGTGAACATCCGGCGGCATCGCACGGTGACAGGCCACCCCAACCCTATTCCCTCGGAGTTGGAAGTGGATGCCGGCCAGTACCACTTGAATCTGCGCATTGCGGAATTGACGGTCTCACCAGACGGAAAGGTTAAACCGTGAGCCGCTGGCGCACATGGTTGCGGCGACTTGCCTGGTTGACGGGCGGTTTTGCTTTATTACTCCTATTGTTGTGGGGCGTCATGTCCGGCCTCATGTATCACTGGGCCGCCGTGCCGCCCGCGCTTCCGGCAGATACCGCAATCACCAATCAAGTGGCGCAAACCCGTGGCGAACGCGTGTACGTGGGCAAGAGCTGGCTGGGACGCCGCGAAGGATTGAACGTGCTTTACCTGACCGGCACGCCGTTCGAGATGGGCTATGCCAATGGCGTGCTTACCCAGAAGCTGATGGATCGGCAGGAACAAGCGCTGCTTGATTTACTCAACCGGGTTGCGCCGTACGAGTGGACCCAATTCCTGTTGAAATTCATGGTCGTGTATAAGAACCGGCATCTGCCGCAACACGTCCTGCCTGAGTACCAGACGGAAATCCTGGGCATAACGCTCGGCTGCCCCGATCCGCACCCGGAAGTCGGCCCGTACTATTATCGCGTGCTGAATTATCACGCCGCCCAGGACATCTCATACATGATGATGAACAGCCCGCTGCTCCGGCGCGGCTGCACCGTCTTCGGCGCTTGGGGCAACCACACCCGCGACGGGCATCTGCTGGCAGGACGAAATTTCGATTGGGAGGCGCATCCGGTGTTCGATGAAGACCGGTTGCTCATTCTCTGCGAGCCGAAAGACGGCATTCCCTTTGTATCGCTGGCCTGGTCGGGCATGGCGGGCGCGGTGTCCGGCATGAATCGTGAAGGTCTGGCCATCACGGTGAACGGCGCACCTTCGGATTTGCCCGGCGACTCCGCCACCCCGACCTGCCTGGTGGCGCGCGAGGTGCTGCAACGCGCCCGCAATCTGGCGGAAGCCGTGGACATCATTCGACGGCGGCAAGTGTTTGTCTCAGCCATGTTCCTGGTCGGCAGCCGACAGGATGGGCACTTCGTGATCGTGGAGAAAACCCCCACTCAAACCGTCATCCAAGAACCGGGCGCGACGCCCTGGATCATCTGCGCGAATCTTTACCAAACGCCGGAATTGAAAAACCTGCCCATCAACCTGGAATACCAACGCATGGACACCTCGATGCCCCGATACCAGCGCATGCAGGAATTACTGCAAGCAGCCAAGGGTCTGGACATACCGCAAAGTGTGAACCTGTTGCGCGACCGGCGGCTCCCCGGCAACGTCGCGGCGGGCAACGGACATCGCAGCACTCTGAACCCATTGATCGCCACGCATGCTGTGCTCATGGATTTGACGGAAGGCCTGTTTTGGGCCGGCACGTCACCTCATCAGTTGGGGAAATTTGTGGCAGTGGATGTGCGGCGATTAGAAACCGAGCTGCCGGAGAAAACCCTGCCCGCCGATACCATGCTGGCCAGCGGGGAATACCAGCGTTACCTCGCGGCCAAAGGAAATTTGGAAGTCGGACGAAGCGCATTAAAACAAAAACAATTTGCCGTGGCGGCGCAGTACGCTCGCCAGGCGGAGACCAATAACCCCGGCTATTATCAGAACGCCTGGCTGTTGGCGGAAAGTTTGTTTCGCAGTGGCCACACCGTGGAAGCGGCACAGGCCTGCGCTTCCGCCGTGGCAGGCCAACCTGCCTTGGGCGGCGAACGGCGACAGCTTGACCAACTCGCCCGCGATATTGCCCAGGCCAGTGGCAGCAAGGGAGGCGCGACTAAGTGAAAACGTCCGGTGAACGTTTCTTTCCGCTGACCGTGCTGATCTTTTCACTCGGTTACCTGAGTTATTTCTTCACCAAAACCGTCTGTGTGCTGTTCGGCGCGCCGCTCATGCTGTTGTTGACGCCCTTTCCCCGCGCGAAATACCAGGTGCTCCAAACCATCACGCACGGTGTGCTGGGCTTCTTCACCCGCACGTGGCTGCCGTTGTTGGGCGTGTACCGCATTGCAGAAATATCCGGCCTGGAATCGGCGCTCGCCACGCGCCCGGCCATCCTGGTGGCCAATCATCGCGGTTTCATGGATAGCATCCTGCTCCTCGGCCTCGTGCCCCGCATGGGAGTGCTGATCAAATCGCGTGACACCAAGCAACCGATGTACGCATTGTTATCCAAACACTTTGACCTGGTCAGCGTGGACCGCGATTCCCTCGCCCATATCTCCAGTTCACTGGATCGCTGCCGGCAGGTGCTGGCGGACGGGAAATTCCTCCTGATCTTTCCCGAAGGCACGCGCGCCCGCACCGGGCGTCTGCAATCATTTAACCGCATTGCCTTCCAATTGGCCATAGATACCGGGCTGCCCATTCGCTCGGTGCTCATTCATTCCACCCAACCGTTCATGGGAAAAGTTCCGGGCAGCCTCTTTCCGCGCCGCCGCAACGAATTTCGCATCCGCTTTCTTGACCTGGAAACGCCGCAGCCCGATGATGACGTCGACCGCCTGAGCGAACGGGTGCATCGGCGCATGGCCCGCGAATTGAAAACATTGGATGCCGGAACCGTCTGGGAAACAGGCCGTCAAAACGAATCATGAGTGATAAAGCATTATTTGAACTGCCGGACATTTTGCCCGTGCTGCCGCACCGGCCGCCGTTTCTATTTGTGGATCGCATCCTCGCCCTGGACCCGCACAAAAGCATCCTGGCTGAGCGCACCCTCCGTGCCGATGAACCCCAATTCACCGGCCATTTTCCAGGCCAACCCATCATGCCGGGAGTTTTGGTGGGGGAAGCTCTGGCCCAGACCAGCGGTCTGCTGCTAGGATTCAGTGACAAACTGACCGCCACCCAAGCGCCCGAGCGCCCCCGAATGTTCTTCCTGGCCACGACGAATCTCAAGTTCACCCATCCCGCAGTGCCCGGCGACGTGCTAAAATTGCGCTCCGTTTTCGATAAGAACTTTGGCGGGCTCTATCGCTTCAGCGTCGAAGCCACCGCCGGGCGCAACGTGATCGCCAGCGGCATTTTGACCCTGGCGCTGGTCGGAGGAACCGCATGAAGCAAAAGGTCCTGCTGCTGCGAGCCAACCCGCGCAAAACCGGTTTCACCCAGCGTTTGGGCGATTGGTTTCTGGCGGGGCTCCGCGAGGCGGGTGCCAAAGTGCGCGACGTGGATGTCCCCGCGCTAGGGCTGAATCCCTGTCTGGGCTGTTTCCATTGCTGGCTGGTTGAGCCGGGGCAATGCGTGCATGGCGACGCCATGAGCGCGCAACTGGAATACATCCGGGAGGCGACCGTGGTGGTTTGTGCCACACCGATTTATTACTACTCGATGAGCGCTTACCTGAAGACCTATTTTGAGCGCACGTTTCCCCTGGCCAAGCCGGGCATTCAGGTTTCCGGCAAAGGGCTGACCCGAAATAGCATTCGCCACCTCGCAGATTGGAAAGACAAGAAATTCATCAGCATTATCACGGGTGCATTGCGCGACCCCGAGGCGTACCGACCCGCAACTGAGACCTTTCAACTCATCGCCGACAGCCTGGACATGGAATTGGGAGGTCAATTGACCCGACCCGAGTGTTATCTGCTCGATTACCCGCTCTCCAAACCCAAAACCTTGAAGCGGGTTGAGGCCGCGTTTATTCAGGCCGGACGCGAGGCGGGCACCACCGGGCGGCTCTCCACCGAAACGATGCAAGCCGCCGCGCTCCCGCTGGCAGCAGACCTCAACCACTATCGCACCTATTCCAATTACTATTGGACATGGGCCAATGACATGGGCGAAGAAGCCCTTGAACCCTCTAACGTGCAGCGGCGCGTGGCCACCGATGCGCGTATTCTAATGCGCGAGATGGTTCGCAGTCACGATGCCAAGGCCACTGCCCGCGTCAAAGCCGTGCTGCAATTTGAATTCCCGGATCGGCAACTGGTCTATTCCGTGCGCCTCAACGCCGACCATTGCGAACTGGCGGAAACCGGCGTGGCCAATCCGGATTTGCGGGTCACGTGCAACTCCACGGTATGGTCGGCGGTGTTCATGCGCCAATTGGACCTGCGCGAGGCGTTGCGCAACGGTTCATTGCGTCTGGCGGGCGATAAATCCCTCTTCACGCGTCTGGATCGCTTCTTCCCGCCGCCCTCGGAATGATTCATTTATGCACTGGCAGGCGGCAGGAATGGTGGTGGAATAGAAAGTCGAAATCCAGATTTGACAAATAGCCAAACTTGACGAACGTTACCACCAGTGCATCACTGGGCATGGGCCCGTGGGCCGAACGAAATGGGAAATATATGATCTCTAACGAAAGACCATCGCCGTACGGAAACCGGCAGCCACAGGGTAACTCCTGGTCGCCGAGGCCACCCTCCAATGAGGAGACCATTAAAACCGATAAAGTGGCGATCGAACGCAAAATGTTCGTTTTCACCCTTCGCGAAAACCCGCGCGGACGGTTTTTACGAATTACCGAAGATGTGAATGGACGCCGGGATACTATCATCATCCCTGCCCCAGGTTTAGCGGATTTCAAAAAGATCATGGACGAAATGATTGCGGCATCCGACGCCACCCCCCAAAAGACACCGTCTTCGCCGCCGCCAGCACCTGCCGAATAGGCCCGTAACCAGTGTGAGCGTGGTGATTTGATGGCGTTGCCAGCAACCATCCCTTAGAATTTGGGATGGAGGCTTTTTTATCGCAATTGCTGCCAGAGGAAGGCGAGGAGTTGGGTGACTAATTGTGCCTGAGCAGATTCCGCTGAACCTCGCAGCGTAAAGGTTTCTGAATTCCAATGGTGCCCGGGCGCCTTCAGCATGGCTTGAACAGTGGTCCCTCCGGCTTCATCCCGCTTGCCAGGCCCAATCACCAAGACGTAATCCCCGCCGCTTACTCGGGCAATGCGTCCGACGAGATATTTTAGGGCCGCCAACCCGCCGGCATCCGCCTGCTCTTCTTTAGGAGTTTCCAGAACGCGATATAACTCGGCTTCACCGGCAGCCACCCATGATCCGCAAAACGAAGGACCGGTGTCGGGAACCTTCGCCAAAGCCGCTGCCAAGGCGCCGCCGCTGCCGATTTCCCCCAAAGCCAGGGTGACTTTATGTTGCTGCAATCCGCGTACCACCATTTCCTCCAAGCTGGCGCCATCATCAGAGTAGAGGTTGGTGCTCAGGCATTCGCGAATCTTCCCTTTGAATTCATCCAGAGACTGTCGGGCGCCCGGGGAATCTTCGGGCAGTGAAAAGATGAAATCCACCCGCCCGGCGTCAAACAGCGAGGCGGTAATCAAATTGGCGGGCGGAACGACATGCTGCTTGATGGTATGATCAATCTGGGATTGTCCCAAGCCGACAAATCGCAAGGTGACGGAAGCGGCGTTGGGGCGAATGCCGTAATGTTGCACCAGCATGGGAACCAATTCTTTTTGCACCATTGGCTGCAATTCGCGCGGCGGTCCCGGCAGGGCAATCACGTGAACCGTGCCGCAGTCAAACATCAGTCCAGCCGCAGTGCCAAACGGATTCTTCAGGTAACCGCCACGGATTGGCACTTGGGTTTGCCGACGCATGTTGGCGCGCAGTTTCTCGACGGGCGTGCGGTGACGCTGGCTCATGGCCAGCAGCAGGTCCGGATTCTCCTGAAGCGGAATGCCGGTAAATTTTGACAAGGTTTGCCGGGTGATGTCGTTATCCGTCGGCCCCAATCCTCCCGTCACAAAGACCAGCGAGGCGCGGTTGGTGGCAAAGCGCAAGGCAGCGCATATTTCCTCCTCCACGTCATCCACCAGGATTGAGCCAACGCAGTTCAGACCCAACGGATGTAGCGTGCGGGTGATAAACTGGGTATGCGCATCTTGGATGGTCCCTTCCAATAATTCTGTGCCCGTGACCACGAGAAAATAATTGACGGCTTTGACATCATTAGTGGAAGCACCCAGCGTTGCGCCATGAGCGGCCACGACCAGCAGCGCCAGGCAAAGCAGGCCAGACAATCGTTGTTTGCCAAATATATGCATCCGGATTCAGTTGTAAAATTTCAGTTCTTCACCCCAACACCTGCGCATCGCGAGGCTGACGAGGTAAGGCAACGGATCAAACCAGCACATATAAAATCCGTCTCCTTACCTCGACGGCTACCCAAGTCGGCGACCAATGCGATTTAATTATTTTCCGGCTGAACACGCTTCAAGCCGACCGCTTGCGCAATATCATCAAACTCTTCTTTGCTGACCTCTTCGAGCTGTTTCCCTTTGGCGGCAAGTTTTTCGTTAATCTTGACGGCTTTTTCGGTCATGTCCTCATGCGTTTCCTTGGTACCGCCAACCAAGGCAAAATTAGGGCCTTGGGTGATTCGTTTGTGACCGTCCGAATCCAAACCCACGCCCAACATCATTGCTTTCTTTTTACGTATCGGCTGCTTAGCCATGGCGAAAAAGTAATGGGCGTTGGCCAAAGAGCAACGCTAAAGTTTGATTCTGAAGTTATTTGCCACCCGCTTCAGCAGCCAGGCTTGCGGAATATTCCTTCCAGGCCCGGATGGATTGCTTGAGGTTTTCCACCTTGTCACCCTTGACGTTGTAACATTGCAGTCCGATGGGACCGCGATATCCCACCGTCTTCAATTCCCGGAGGAAACCCAGGACATCGTACGACCCCTTGCCCAACGGCTGAATGAGTTGTTCCCAACCATAGCCGGGCATCAGCGGCTCCGCTCCATTGACGGAAACCAGCATCAGGTAAGGCAGCGCCTCACGAATGGTTTTGGAGAGTTCAGGCCCCTGGCCACCGCGTAATTCATGGCACAGGTTGATGGATATCCCCACGTTTTTCCGGTCAATGCGTTTTATAAAACGCAGCGCATCCGCAGCGACGGACGTATAATCACCCGCATGAGGATATATCGCCACCCGCAACCCACCCACGGCCACCTGGTCGGCAAACTCGCGAATAACCGCCACCGCTTTGTCATCATCCTGCCCGCGTTTTTTACCCGCCACCGTGAGCCAGAAAATCATGTCGGTTCCCTTGAGTTCCTGAACCGCGTCCTTGAGGGCGGGATCAATGGATGGTGTTTTATCGAGATCACACCGCACATAGGTGGCAAAGATTTTCAGACCGGCGGCCTCGTACGTTTTAATTTGCGGCAGCAACTTGTAGCCACGGGAACCCAGTCCGTCATAGCCCAGTTCTTTCAACACTTTCTCCGGTTCCGGGATGCCACCGATGCCGTTATCAAAGGCAAAAAACGGATTGGCCAAACCGCGTTCGGCCGCGTGAACTCCCAAGCCTAGCAACACGGTTAGGAAAATAGCCCAAGGATGTAAAGTGAGTCGGTAAGACATAATATTACGAAAATTTTGTGCTTTGAAAAATCATCAGTCTGGCCGCTTTTGAAGTCCGGCTCCCTATTTCTTCAGCTCATGATCCGCTGGTTTTAAACCCTTCTTGTACGCGCTGAAGCCGTAAAAGCTGGGCTGGTAGTCACCCACAATGGCGACATCAGCCCGAGCCGGAACGTTCAGGTCGAGTGTCCAATACACACCATTGACAATCAGGCGTCGCAAATCCTCACACGCCAGGTCCATGGCCGAACCCATGGTGGTGGTCAAAATTTTATTCACTTTACCCGCCTCGTTGGTATGGGAACGCGTCCAGACAATCGGCATCATGGGATTGTTTTTGGGACCATCCAGCGGCGGATCCGTTGGCTGCATACCGGCAAGAACTTGGCCGCGCATCAGGACTTTCACATCGGCAGGCGGGTTGGCGACATAAACATCCGTGTTGCCAAAGACATCCGCCACGCCGCGCAAAATCGGGTCGTTCTTGGCCGCTGGTTCCGCCAAACCACGGGTAGCTTCAAACTTGTGCTTTCCGTGATGGTTAACCCACGTTTCGCCGAGCACCTGCCGACCAAAGCCCCCCTTCCATTCCTGACTGTTGAAACTGTATTTCTTGTACGGACTGGTGGAATTTTTACCATACCGAAAGGCATGGGTGCTGGTGCGCAAGGCAATGATCGGCTTGCCAGCCAGATAGGCATCCACGAAATGCTTCATCTGCTCATCCGGCCACTCGCGGAACCGCAGGCCGAGAATGATGCAATCCGCCGTATCCAAAGCTTCAGCCCCTCCCAGACTTGCACAATTTGTCGGGTTAATGGTGCCGTCCTTGTCCACCGCAAATAGGACGGAACATTTAAACCCATGCCGTTCCGCCAGGATTTTTCCAAGCATGGGCATGAATTCTTCCGAGCGGTATTCCTCGTCGCCGGAGAGCAGCACCACATGTTTCCCCTTGCCCGGGCCAGCCTTGCCTTCAAAGGTTGCGAAGTCCGCCCCCAAAGTCGCCAAGATGGAACCTGACAACACCGCAATCATGGATAATTGGCTCATCAATTTCATATACGAATCAGGATGTGACAATTTGCTTCAAAATTCAACCTTCAGTTTTTGGTGGTTTGGTCCAGCAATGATTGAATGCGGCGTTTCAGCCGCCGATCTTCCGTGGCTTTCTGGACCTTTTTCATGGCACCTGACACTTGTGCCGGTTGTTTCCCCACGAGTTGCTCACCAATGCTCACCGCTGCCAGGCAGGCTTCGGCTTTGGTCGCATTGACCTCGAGATAGCTTAAAGCCATATTCAGGGCGTCCAGCGACGCCACCGTGCCCAAAGCTCCCAAGAGGAGCTTTTTCTCCTCGTTGCGTTGTGCGAGCGACGCGGCATCTTTGCACATCGCCAGTTTTTTATCCGCCGCGACGTCGGTGCTGCCAGCCAGCCGGATGAAACCGCGCAAAGCGAGAATCTTCCGGCTGGCTTGAGGCGCATTACGCGCCAGTTCCAGCAGGTCGGGCGCTGCTTCCAAGTCCGGCCAGTCACACAAGGACCGGAAACCAACCATTTGAATTTCCGCATTGGCATCCTGCGAGGCCAACTTCACGGCCTTTAGAGCGTCGGAGCCGCCCGCGGAAGCGAGCAAGCGCAGCAAGGAATTTTTGTGGAGCAGATCGGCAGTCGCCAGCGGCGTTAGAAATTGGCGAGCCAGCGGTGCTTTGTCAGAAATACGGGTGGCGATGTTCTGAATGCACACTTCCACCGCTTCCATGAGGCTTTTATCGCCTGTCTTAAGCAGACAGGCAAGCAACCCGGGCACTTCGTTGGCACTGCCCGTTTCATTCAACGCCTTGAGTGCGGCTTTGGTTAACACGGCATTCTCCCCAGCCACAATCGTGACCATCGCCGCATTCGCCAGCGTAACCCGGCGCTGCGCCACTGCCTCAATCGCCGCCTGGCGCGAGCGTTCCCCGCCTTTGGACACCATCTCGGCAATGGCGGTATCCGCCTCTTTGCCCGGCAACACCGCCAGAGTCTCACTGGCTGCTTTGCTCACCACGCTATCGGCATCGGTGGCGGCATCGAATAGCACCGGCACCACCGAGGCATCGCCCATCTGCCCCAGTACTTTCAGCGCCGCCACGCGAGCGGCGGATTCCCCACGCTTGGCAAGATCGCGCACGACGGGCAAGGCGACTGGATCGCGGCGATCCCCCAGCACCGCCAGCACCAACGCCTGCTGCGCTCCTGGCAATTTATCCAGTTCGCTCATCAGCGCCTTCGTGATCTTTGCGCCCGGCACTTCGCGCGCGGCCAACAACGCGGCATTTAACATTTCCTGCTCGTTGCTGCGCACCATCTCCCCAAGCAACGCCGCGCCGTCCTGACCTTGCAGCAACACGAGATTGCGCGCAGCGGCAGCAGCGATGTACTTCGGCACGTTGGCCTGCCGCACAAACCCATAGAGGCTGATGGCCGCCTCTTTCTTTCCGTGGGCCGCCAGATTCTTGGCGCACCAAAAACTGCCTTCAGCCAACGCGGAAACCCGCTTCTCCGGCGCTTTGGCCAACGCATCCTGTAACGCCTGACTGGCGGTGGCACCACTGATTTTGCCAAGTGCAAACGCGGCAGCAGCAGCCACTTCATCGTCGGCATTGCCCAATAATGCGACGATTTGCGAAACGGCTTTTGCATCCTGGCGGTTGCCCACAGAACCAAGCACTCCAACTAACAAACGCCCTTGGGTTTTACCCAGCGCTGCCCGCAATGCGTCATCCGCTGAAGCATCGGGAATCTTTTCCAAAGCCACGCGGGCCAGATGCGACAGGCGTTCGTGCGTCAACAACGTCGCCAACGCCGGAACGGATTCTTTCGTGCCGATGACCGCCAACCGGCGGCAAGCCACATCTTTATCAAACAGCGGCCCGTCCGCTTTGAGAATGGAGATCTGCTGCTGTTCCTCCTCCGCCTTGGAGGCAGCCAGGAGCGAGGTCGCACACAGAACCGCGCCAAGCGCGATGACCAACGTGAGGTGAGACAAATGGATGTTTTTCATGACGAGATTCAAGTTATGGTTGGGAAATCAGTTCCTGGAGATTTGTCCTTATTGGATTAAATCCGCCACGGTTCGCGCGGCGACTGAGACCGCATCCGGTTGGCTTCTTCATCGCCGAGGAATTCTTCCTTGGCCGGATCCCATTTTACATTGCGCTGGAGTTTCATGCAGATGCCGCCCACGTGGCAAATGGTGTGCGCGTAATGCGCCACCTCAGCGTTCGCGATGGCGGGCCGCCGGTTTTTCACGCAATCCAGAAAATCCCGGTAATGGTTCAGCGAGCGCTGGGATTGCGCGACGTATTGCTGGATAATCTGCTTGCGCAGGCCGAGCAGAGATTTTGGGTGTACGTCCGGCGCATTGCCGTCGGAACACTCGGCCTTGCCTTCACTGCCTTCAAACCGGACGCCACAAGTGCCGGGGAAACCAAACTTGGTATTCAACATTTTGACCCCGTTGGCATAATGGGCGATGAGCCCCTCGCTCGTGTCGTTGTTCGGGAACACATACTCGATAGGCGAGGTATAGACGGTATCATTGGCCCACTGACAGAGATCATACGTGTGCGCTCCCCATTCGCCGAGACCGCCCGTCCAGGTATCCGCGTGCTTGCCGCGCTCCTTCAAGTATGCGGCATTGTAGGGATGCCACGGCACCGGCCCCAACCACATATCCCAATCCACCTCGTCCTTGGAGGGTTCCGGTTCTTCCGGATGCCACTTATGCGGCGCGAACCCATGGACAATGTGGGCCGTGAGGGTATGCAATTTGCCCAAGTACCCCTGCCGGGCGAGTTGAATGATGAATACAAAGTTTTCCTCGGAACGTCGCTGGGTGCCGGCCTGAAAGACGCGTCCGTACTGCTTCATGGTTTCCATCAACCCGCGACTTTGGCCGATGTCCATGGAACACGGCTTTTCGCAATACACATCTTTGCCGGCTTTCATCGCATAACTGCCCAGCATGGCGTGCCAGCGGTCGCTGGTGGCAATGAGCACCGCGTCAATGTCCTTGCGCGCCAGGAGTTCGCGGAAATCGCGGTAGCTGACGCAATCCTTACTGCCGTAATGCTGGTCTATCACGGTCTTGACGGAATTGCGGCGATCCGCGCGCACATCGCAGTTGGCGATAAACTGGGTGTCCGGTTCCCGCATCAGGCATTGCAGGTCAAACCCGCCGCGTCCACCGATGCCGATGCCCGCCATGATAATCCGTTCGCTGGGCGGCGTTTTACCGTCCGCGCCAATGACCGAGGCGGGCACCACCATCGGGGCGGCGGCCAGCACAGCGGCGGTTTTTAGAAACGAACGACGTGAAACAGGATTGGAGTCTGATTGAGTCTTCATGCGTAATGTCCTTTAAAGCAAACGAGTCCCCGCCGGCAATTCAACAATTGCCCGCCGGCGACTCGCACTGGCTGTCGTTGGGTAAGCGTTCCCATGGATGTACCAGGATTTGCCCAATTGGACGTTGATCGAGGGAAGATAATTCATTCCGCATTAGGCTGGCCTTCATCCGTGCCATCCGCGTAATCCGTGGTAAAAAACCGGGGAATTATCCACCGATAAACACCGATGGACACAGACAACTGCCGCCGCCAACTGCTTGGGCGGCCCTTTTGATATGCGAGTCACCGCACAATTTCGATGAACATTTCGCCGGCTTCCATCCGTCGGCGAATCTCAGGCCAAAGCGGCGCGAACCATTGCAGCAAAGCCTTGTTGGTACAATTACCTATTCGCACCCAAACGACGGGAACCGCTTTGGCGGCCTTCAGCCACAGGTTTACGAAATCCTCATCCTTCGTGATAATCGTGGCACCCGTCTGTGCCGCGTGCTGCCAGACCACGACATCGGTGGAACTCTGAAGCTGGACCTCCCGCACATGTGCCGCCGCACACCCTTGCTCCCGAAGCCAGTGAGCCAAGCCGGGCGGCAACTGTTCATCCACGAGGATCTTCACGCAGCCTTGACGACGAGATGGTCGCTTCCACTCGCGGCGTAAAGCAACGCCGCCTTGATATCCTCCGCCTCAAGATCGGGAAAATCCTGGAGAATTTCCGCCGGCGTGGCGCTATCGGCCAGCATTTCAAGGATATCCTTCACGCGGATGCGCAACCCCCGAATGCACGGACGCTCGCCACATTTCCCCGGTTCCACAGTTATGCGGTCCATTAGACTCATGGCGATAGAAAACCCCGCTTCACGGAGAAAGTCAAGCCAGCGAATCATCGCGCAGCAAGACAGCTCAAATTCCACACTCCGCAATCCGCATTCCGAAATCCGCATTCGAGAGTTTCCGCATTCCGCAATCCGCATTCCGAATTCGAGGGTTCCGCAATCCGAAATTATGGGCCGCACGCACTCCAAAATCGGTGACGGCGCGAATTACATGTTATAGTCGAACCCCGTTTCTGCTCAAAATGAACTGGGACAAAACCGCCTACTTCGCCGCCATCGTCGCCATCATGACCTTCACCCTGAACGGCCTGGCCGTGGGCCTGGGCACGCTCTATCCCAACCTGAAAGAAGATCATCCCGGAAAAATCGTGAGCGGCTTCGGCGGCACCTTCTGCCTGGTGCTGAGCTTCGTGTACATCGCCGCCTCCGTGGCGGTCTTGGCGGTGGGTTCGCCGTGGGCCTCCCGCTGGCCCGCCGCGCCGCTGTGGATACAAGCCCTCTGCACGCTGGGATTCCTGGGCCTATCCCTCGCACTCGGCTGGCTGCCCATGCGCCTCGCCAAACAACGCCTGGCCACCTTCGAACCGTAGGCCGCGCACCCGCCCATATGTGTCGGGAGAATCCCAAGGGGATTCCGGCCTCCAGCCCAGGATTGGACCGTTGGGGGAAAAGGGGAACGGGCCTATCCTGGGTCCCCACCGCCAACGTGGATAAACCCTGTAAGGGTTTCGGCCTCTGGTCCCGTCGCCGTTCATGGCCTCCCCCCCCCGATGGGATGAAGACCTCAGGAAAACCGCCCAATTGGGCGTCTCCTTATGGACACCCGCACCCACTCAAATTTGAACGGAGCAAATCCAAAGCGGCGTCGCAGCCCCTTCACCCTTCCTTGCCGCACGCACTCCAAAATCGGTAACCGTACGTACTGCAAACTGTGTTGAAATGGTCGAACTCCGTCTGCTCACACGAAGGCACAAAGGCACGAAGAAACGTCAGTTCATTCCAGGTATTTTTCGACAAATTTCAGCTTCTCCTTGGGAACGCACAAGGCGTCCTGCTTATATTGCGCATAATTCTGGCACCTCGCAAAGCGCCATGCGTTTGAATGTGGATTAACCCTGATAAAGATTTCGTAATCCAACGCACGAAAAAACTTGTCAACATCAACGATGGACTGACTGTGCCATTTTAAACAATGCTCCATAAACTCCCCAAAGACAACTGGCCTTTGTTGGCGGAGGAGCTCCCGCGCCCCCATCATGGCAAAGAGGTCATAGCCATCCGTATCAATTTTAATCAAGGTGACATTGCCTGGTAATGTTCCGGCAAGTACCAAAGAGTCAATGGTTCGAACCTTGAGTTTATTGGTGACGCATTTCCAATTACCGCCTGCCGGAACAATGTTTGCAGTGCCAGTACCTTGACCAAGCACTAGATCGTGTTCCACCTGGATTTCCACATCTTTTTCCACTTCTCCGACAGCGAAATTAATGCATTTCATTTCGGCCTCCAAACCACTCAACTTGATATTGGCAGCCAGTGCAAGCTGGTTATCTTTGACAGCTTCGATGCAATAAACGAACGGGGGGGGGCAACCCGCTGCTTTATTATAAGTGGCAAAAGGTATAGAAATTAGGCCAATATTTGCGCCAATGTCGAGAAAACAACCCTTCGGATCGTGTATGGAGGAGAGGAACTCAAGGGTGGACTCTTCAAATACATCCATAAAATACGCCATGCGTTCATGGTGACAAAATAGATCCAATCTCACTTGATATGGGCAAGGCTTATGTAGGGTGGTTTGAACAAAAATGTGCTTTGCATTAAAGCCTAATTTTTTGTGTAGCAACAACATTGCACGCACTTTCCCGCGAAAGTTGGGCAACCTGCGAACGATGGCACAAAAAGCAAGCCAGATTTTTAACATAATGTTTTGAGTAACTGTATTAATCTAATAATAGAAAATGAACCGATCATTGGAATTCAAAATTTTCAATCGAAATTTGTCATATTCGTCGCATCGCCTGGAGCGTGGCGTTCATGGTGTTCAGGATGGTGCCCACTTCCCATTGCGTGGGCGGTTCGCTGACGGTGAAGTCCATCGTGGCGACGCTGTTGGTGTTGCCGCTGCTGTTGGCGGTGACGCCATTAACGGCGTCATTGAGCTGTTGTTGGGTGACGTAGCCGGTGGGCAGCGCGTCAATGCGGGCGTTCACGGCGTCAATCATGGCCTTTAGGGCGTTGAGTTGTTCACGGAGTTCTGCCGCGGACGCCACGGATTCGTCGGCGGGCTTTGAGGGATCGAAAGGCATAATGAAAAAGTATTAAGGATTAAGTATTAAGGATTAAACGGTGGGTGGTTCTGGTTTTGAATGGATTTTGCATTGATACAAGGATTAAGGATAAAAGAGGGTTAAGGGTTACGGACTTTTTTGTGGATGCTGGTAAGGATGGCGTTTAGCTGGCGGGTTTCTTCCCGGAGTGGATCGAGGCTTGGGGCGGGAATCGTGCCGCTGCGCAGCAATAGTTCCAGCCAATACTCCGTTTCCTCGATCTCTTTCAGGCAATCGCCCACTTTGGCGGCAAACTCCGCCGGGGAACGCGCGCGGGACGCCTCGCGGTAATTGGCCCCCACTGAGGTACCCGCGCGCAACGCCTGTTTGCCCAACACCTGGGCGACGGTTCCCTTGGGCAGACCCGCATAGGCACGAATGATGGCCAGGGCAAACGCCATGGTGCGTTCTTTCAAATCCCGGTTGCGATCATTGTCCATCATAGGCTGCCTTGCGCTTTTTATACTTAATCCTTTATCCTTAATACTTTCCTCACAGCACCACAATTTCTTTGTCTTCGCTCGGCTGGCTTTCGCCGGTGTCGTTGGCGGCGGTGACGCGGAATTTGACGGTCTTGCCGGTGGGCAGGCCGGTGAGGCGCACGTCGCTGTTGTCGCGGTTGATGACGTGGCGGAAGTCTTCATCCACGTCCACGACCTGAATAAAGATGCGGTAGTAGTTGGCGCGGCGGGAATCGGGCCAATCGGCCAGGAGCACGCCGGGGCCATCGGTGGTGACGATGAGGTTTTCCGGGATTTCGGGCAGATCGGGCGCGCCGGGTTGGTCCAGGCCAAAGGCGTCCCAGCGCGGGTCCAGCGGGTCCATCAGGGGGGTGAGTTCCTGGATGAGGGCGCGCATGCGCACGCGCAGGGTTTCCATGGCGGCATCGCGGGCGACGCGTTTTTGGGAGGCGGCGACGACGCCGTCATTCCAGGCCTCGTGGGCGTCGTGCATGGCGTCAAAGAGGAGGCCGGCCTTGGCGGCGGTGACTTCCAGCGGCGCGTTTTCCATGGTGGGATTCTTGGTGAGGTAGGTCTTGAGGTCGGTGCAGAGTTGGCTGCGCTTGGCCTGGTTGCCGGGGACGGCGGTGGAACCACCCGGCCAGTTGGTGCCCTGCCAGTTCTGGTTCCAGTGTTCGCCGAATTTCTGGGCAAAGATGGCGCGGGTGGCCTTGATGAAGGCCCGCATGTTGGAGTCGGCAATGCGGATGTTCGCGCCCAGGGTTTTTTTGGCCTTTTTGGCGTCGCTGAAGTTCATGGTGGCGGTATCCGTGGCGGCGATGTCCACGAGGAATTTGGCCTCGGTGTTTTGTTTGACGCCGATCACGGTTTCATACCGGTGGAGACCGTCCACCATGTCTCTGGCCAAGCTCATGACCTGGCCGTATTGGTTGGGGATGGGGTTGCTTGCCATATATTTAACTTTGGTTTTTGGGGTTAGGGTTTCGTGTTCGTCGTAACAAAAGTGGCCCCAGCGGCCGTGACCGTAGCGCATGTGATTGGTGAGTTGAGGGTTGCGGTTGTAGGAGCCGGGGGCTGACCGCCCAGGCGTCCAACCGGGCGGAACGCCGACGGGATGCCCCAAAAAGGCGATTTTGGGAGCTCCAGAGTGGATTTATGCCCGGAACAAGGGTTGGGCGGCAGTCCAAGCCGTGGGAACGCAGGCGCGAAGCGTTTTTTGGACCGCCAGCGGGTTTTTGCGCACCAAAAAAGGTTTTTTTCGTCCTCCAGAAATTATTTATGCACGGGAAAAGGCTTTTTGTGACCATAAAAAAACTTTTATGATGGGAAAAAGGCTTTTTTGGCTCACAAAAGTTTTTTTGCGATGGGAAAAAGGGTTTTTGCGTCCATAAAAAATCTTTTACGACCGAGAAAAGGGTTTTTTGGTGCGTAAAAACGTTTTTGCGGGTGAAAAAAGGGTTTTTTGGTGCACAAATTTCCGTAGTCGGGTGGGAAAACGGTTCTTGAGTGGATTGAATGGCAGTTACTTGCGCAAAAATGGCGCGTCGGGAGGGAAAAGGCTGGGGATAGGTTAGAGCCTCATGACTTCGGCTGCTACCGTGGATGGATGGCGCGGTCAGGCGCTCAGTTGGGCGTTGGTTGGCTTGGGCGTTGGTTGGC
>JBAXGN010000061.1 GCA_037139415.1 Verrucomicrobiota bacterium
AGGAGTTTTTCCGCAGGTGTGGGCGTGGGCTTGGCCGGCTCGGGATAAGCGCTTTCCAGAATGGGAAACAGGTTGTCCGGTCCCAGCTTGGCCACACGCCCCGGCAGCCAGATATTGGCCAGGCAACGATCCCCCTCGGCCAGCACGGGTGGCAACGGCGCGGCGGGATGCGGCTTACCAGGACGCAAAGCAATTCGGCCAGTGCCATCCATCACGATAGAATCCAATCGCAACAACGCATGGCGATATGTGACATACACCGGTTGGTTTGAGGAAATCCGCCCGCCCGGCAAGCGTCCGATGGTGCCCCAATCCGGTTCCAAAAGGTAGTCGCTACCCAAATCATATCGCATCGCGTCCGGCGTAGCAGCGGCGCGCAGTTGCACGCTGGCGGGATCCAGCAATCCGCGTGACGTACACTCCTGTGCGCGCACTCCTTGCAGCACCGCGCCTTTGCGCCAGCCAGACGCATTGGTGGCAAACAAAGGTACCGAAGGCAGCTTTTCAGCCGTAACGGTAACCAGTTTCGGCGTGGGGACTTCGATTGTGACCGTAATCGGTTTCCCTCCGGGAGACGTGGCGGTCACCTCAACCTGCCAATCCCCCAGCAAGCGGAGCCGGGCCGGTTCAGCAGCGATAGCCGGAAGAAAACTATGCGCATAGAGTGCCAAGGCGAAACCCGCACTCATCCCGGTGGTTTCCAACATGTGTTGCATGGGATTGTTTTTATCGCAACGAAGGGTGTGTGGCAATGCTGCAAGCGCCTAAATTTGGTGATTTTGGGCGTTTGCCTTGCCCGCGCCCATCATAAGCCTGCATAATTTGTGGTAAAATACTGGACAGCCGCGCGGTTTCCGCGCATAAATGCCACTCATGCATACGACCCTTTTAGACATTGGCCAGGGCAGCCCGTTAAGGCTGGCCTTGGAAGGGGTGCATTAAAACGCGATGGACCATTGAATTTTTAGTGGTAGAACAACATCCAATAACAGAACAGTTAGTATTAACAAAACATGCAAAATAACATCCTAGATCAGGCGGCGGGTTCCCGCCGGCAATTCCTTAAAAATTCAACCTTGTTGACGGCGGGTGGCGTGATTGCCGCCAGTTTGCCTTCACCGCTGGCGGTCCACGCGGCCGGTTCCAGCGAATTAAAGGTGGCCGTAATCGGCTGCGGCGGGCGCGGCAGCGGCGCGGCGGCGGATTGCTTTGCCGCCGGTGGCAATATCAAGATTGTCGCGGTGGCTGACGCCTTTGAAGACAAGGCTAAAGGTGCCGCCAAAAACATCATGGCAAAGTGCGGACCGAAGGCGGATATCCCCACGGAGCGCATTTTCAGCGGGTTGGACGCGTATCAAAAAGCCATCAACTGCGGCGTGGACATGGTGATTCTGGCCGGACCTCCTGGATTCCGCCCGTTGCACTATGAAGCCGCCGTCAAGGCCGGTAAACATGTGTTTATGGAAAAGCCGGTGTGCGTTTGCCCTGGTGGTTTCCGCCGGGTCATGGCGGCCAATAAGCTGGCGGAAGAAAAGGGTTTAAAGGTCGTGGTAGGTCTGCAACGCCATCACGAAGCCAGCTATCAGGATAGCATCAAGGCGATCGCCAATGGGGATATTGGCGATATTACGCTGCTGCGCGTGTACTGGAACGGCGCCGGCATCTGGAACCGCGCCCGCAAGGAAGGCATGAGCGAAATGCAATACCAGGTGAACAACTGGTATCACTTCGCGTGGTTGAGCGGTGACAATATCTGCGAACAGCACGTTCACAACCTGGACATCGGCAACTGGGTGATGTCCGCTGCGCTGAAGAAGGAAGGCGCGAATTGGGCGCACCCCGTGGAAGCCAACGGCATGGGTGCCAGCCTGACCCGTAGCTACAACGGCAAGGACATTCAAGGGCAGATCTTTGACGCGCACTTTGTCGAATACACCTATGAAGACGGCACCAAGATGTACAGCCAATGCCGCCATCAACCGGGCACGATGTCAGGGGTATCTGAAACCGTTCATTCGACCAAACAGATGAAGGGGATTGGCGTGACTTCAATTGCCAAGGGTGGCAAGTTGAAATTGGGCGCGTATCAGCAGGAGCATCTTGATTTGCAGGAAGCGATTGTGAACGACAAGAAGCACAACGAAGGCTGGTACGGCGCGATCAGCAGTATGACGGCCGTGTTGGGCCGCATGGCAACCTACTCGGGCAAACTCGTGAAATGGGATGAATTGGTCACCAAGGGACCAGACCTGTTCCCGGCGGGCAATCTCACTTGGGATTCACAGCCACCGGTGATGCCTGACGCGGAAGGGTTCTACCCGATTCCATGCCCGGGCAAGTATGATCCGATGACCGGCCAGGGCAGCAGCGCTCCGACGCCGCGCAAGGCTGTTAAAAAAGCCTAATCAAATAGTCAGAGCATTTTTCAGAGCGCAGCCAGTTCAAAAACTGGCTGCGCTTTTTTTGAGGGTGTCCTGGTATCCGTTACCATTTGGCCAACGCTATTTTAATAAAAAAAACTTGCATTAGCTGGATTCGACGGTATTACCTCCACACCGATTTATGGCAGACGATAAAAAAACAACTCCGGCGGAAACGAATAATACCGCCAAGACCGAAGCGAAGAAAGAAGTATGGCTGAACTGGCTGGCCATCACGACCATCCTGTTTTCCGCGGCGGCGACGCTGGCCACATTCCGTGGCGGAGGCCTCGCTACGCGTGCGGTGCTGACCCAAAGCACGGCCTCGGATAACTGGGCGTACTACCAATCCAAGAGCGTGAAACAACACACGTACGAAATCCAGCGCGAGCTGTTCCAGATCCAGATGATCGGGGCTCCGGCCGATCAGGCGTCCGCCTACAAGAAGCGTCTGGAAAAGTACGAGCAGAACATCGAGCGCTATAAGAAGGAAAAATTGGTCATTTTCCTGGAGGCGAAGACCCTCGAAGCTGAGCGCCAGCGGTGCCAGGACGTCGGGGCGTATTTCGGTTTGGCGATCCCGTACCTGCAAGTCGCCATCATGCTCTCGGCGTTGGCAGCCTTGATGAAAAAGAAGCCGGTCTGGATGGCGGGGTGCATTCCGGGAGCCATGGGTATGGCTTACTTTATCGTTGGCACCATCATCTTCCAGACCTCCCAGCCGCTGGTGTGCCTGCTCGTGGCGAAGCCGTAGCGCCGTTAAATTAGAGATTGCCAAACGCGCCGGGCGCAATACCGTTGCGCCCATGAGCCATCATTTACGCACCGCCGCCGCCCCGCACGCGCCCCGTTTCCCCGCCCGTTGGCGGCGGAAGCTCCGCACCCTGGCCGGGATCATTCCCGGCCTCGCGCTTTTCCCCCTGCTCGCCGCGGGCGTGGAGCCGTGCCGCATCGAAGTCGTGGAGAAAGACACCGGCTGGCCCGTCCCCCTCGTCGAACTGCGCACCACCCACGCCGTCCGCTTCATCACCGATAACGCGGGCGTCGTCGCCTTCGACCTCCCGGAACTCATGGGGCGCGAGACCTGGTTCGATGTCCTCGGCCACGGCTACGAGCGCCCCAAGGACGGCTTCGGCTACCGTGGCGTGCGGCTCACCCCCCAGCCCGGCAAAACCCTGAAAGTCGAAGTCAACCGCACCATCATCGCGCGGCGGCTCGGGCGCCTCACCGGCGGCGGCCTTTTTGCCGAAAGCCAGAAGACCGGGCGCGACCTGGACTGGCAGGAAACCGGCGTGCTCGGCTGCGACACCGTCCAGAACGCCGTCCATAACGGCAAAATGTTCTGGCTCTGGGGCGACACCACCCTGGCCCATTACCCGCTCGGCATCTTCGATAGCTCCAGCGCCACCACCGCCATCCAGCCCCTCAAGACCTTCGAGCCGCCCCTGCGCGTCCAGTTCGACTACTTCCGCGACGCCAAGGGCAAGCTGCGCGGCGTCGCCAAGATGGCGGGCAGCGGCCCCACCTGGGTGGGCGGCTACCTGACCTTGCCGGATAAGACCGGCCGGCAGCACCTCGTCGCCACCTACTCCAAGATCAAAGGCTACCTGGACGTTTACGAATACGGCCTCTGCGTCTGGAACGACACTGCCGAAACCTTCGAGCCCCTGCGCGTCCTCTGGAACAAATCCGCCACCGCCCCCAAACCGCCGCCGCTGCCCGATGGCCATCCCGGCTTCTGGACCGACGCCCAGGGCAAAGCCTGGGTGTACTTTGGCAACCCTCTGCCCAAACTCCGCTGCCCCGCCACCTTCGAGGCCTGGCAGGACAGCGCCACCTGGGAAATCCTCAAGCCGCAGGAGACCCTGCCCAACGTCGCGGACGGCAAGCCCATCAAACCCCACACCGGCTGCATCGCCTATAACCCCTGGCGCAAACGCTGGGTGGCGGTTTACATGCAGGCCTTCGGCAAGCCCTCCGCCTTTGGCGAACTCTGGTACGCCGAGGCCGACGCCCCCGCCGGCCCCTGGGGCGCCACCATCAAGATTCTGAGCCACGACAACTACACCTTCTACAACCCCCGCATCCATCCGGAATTCACCCCCGCCAACTCCCCCGTGCTCCTCTTCGAGGGTACCTTCACCGCCGAATTTGCGGACCGCCCCCACCCCACGCCGCGCTACAACTACAACCAGATGCTCTACCGCCTCGACCTCGACGATCCCCGCCTCAAACCCGCGCAGGGGAAATAAGAATCAAATCATGGAGCAAAGCGAAGTGACCATCACGATCTGGGGTGGGGCATGCCGTATCGGTATGCGATTGACTTTCCAATAGCACACGCCTACGAACTTCCGACGGAGGCACAATGGATAGCCGCCAAAACGAAATACCGGCCAGTTCTTATACCCCAGTTGGACGTCCCTGCTACGGGATAGAATCTACCGTATTCAGCGCCTTTTACTTCAGGCTGCGCACAAACCGATCCACCCGCTCCAAGCCCTTTTGAATGTTCGCCAGGCTGGTTGCGTAGCTGATGCGGAGGTAGTCGTCCGCACCGAAGGCGATACCTGGCACGGCGGCCACTTTTTCCTGTTCCAGCAGTTTCGCACAGAATTCGGCGGATTTGAGGCCGGTTTTGGAAATGTTCGGGAATAGATAGAATGCGCCCTTGGCGTTCACGCAGGAGATGCCGGGAATGCTGTTGAGTTTCTCCCAGGCGAACAGGCGACGTTTGGAGTATTCGGCGAGCCAGGATTTGAGATGCTCCTGGGGACCATTGAGGGCGGCTACGCCGCCTTTTTGGGCAAAGGAGGTCGGGTTGCTGGTACTGTGGGATTGCACCGCGTCAATCGCCTTGGCGATGGGGTCGGGGGCGGCCAGGTAGCCGAGGCGCCAGCCGGTCATTGAGTATGCCTTGGCCAGCCCATGAACGATGATGGTGTGTTCGTAATGCGCCGGGGAGAACGCGGCGACGCTGGTATGTTCGGCACCATCATAGACGAGCTTTTCATAAATCTCGTCGCTCATGATGAGGACACCCTTTTCCACGCAGATATCGCCCAAGGCCTTGATTTCATCCCGCGTGTAAAGGGAGCCAGTGGGGTTGCTGGGGGAGTTGAGGACGAACAGGCGAGTGCGCGGGGTGATGGCGGCGCGCAACTGATCGGGGGTGACTTTGAATTCGGTTTGGTCGGTAGTTTCGATGATGACCGGCTTGGCCCCGACCAACTTGACCATTTCCGGGTAGCTCAGCCAATAGGGGGAGGGGATGATGACTTCATCGCCCGCCTGACAGGTGGCCATGATGACGTTGAAACAGGAATGTTTGCCGCCGCAAGAGACAATGACTTGCGAGGGTTTATAGGTCAGTCCGTTGTCGCGTTTAAACTTGTCGGCGATGGCCTGGCGCAACTCGGGAATGCCGCTACTGGGCGTGTATTTGGTAAAGCCATCCGCAATTGCCTTGATGGCCGCCATCTTGATATGGTCCGGGGTGTCAAAATCCGGTTCGCCGGCGCCGAAGCCGACCACGTCCTGGCCTTCGGCCTTCATTTGTTTCGCCTTGGCATCAATGGCCAAAGTCAACGAAGGGGACAACGATGCTGCGCTTTGTGAAATGCGATAGTTCATACGAGCAATACACTTACCGGCAGATGCGCCGGTGTGCAAGTTTGAAATGAACGGAATTTTTAACGTCTCATTTCAGTTTGGCTAATAGGGGCTCAGAATCCCACGGCGGAGCGGGTACCTTGTTTGACAATCGTTTCCTCGCCTTCCCAAATGGCCAGGCCATCCGTGGATGTCAACGAAAGCTGGAACACGTAAGCCATTTGCCGCAAGTCACCCACGCGCGTCATCTTATCAATGATTTTTCCGGAGAGATAGTAATCCGGGCTGCGAGTGGCAGTGGCGTTGCCGGTCAGGGATTGTTCCACCTGGGCTTGGCGGGCCATGGGATCTTCCGCGCCGCCATACTTGACCGTGGTGGTGGTTACAATCTTGCCGGTCTGGTTGAGGCGGACCCGGATTTTTTTGGTCAATTCATCGGTGTCGAAATGCTGGCCGGTTTTGTTTTCGACGCGGCTGATGGCCAGGACCGATTGCTGGCCGGAGGCAGCTTTTAATTTGCCGCCATTAATGACCTCCAGAATCATCGAATTCACCATTTTATCGGCGGCGCTGGCAAAATCCTGAATATTAATTTGGCCGACCGTCGCAAGGGTGCGTGGGCCGGAGGCTTCCACATAGGTGGCTTGCTGGGTGGCACAGCCGGTGAAAAGCAGCGGACTCAGACCGGCAATGAGTAAGGTTTTGGATATTTTCATAGTTCAATAGCAGTTTAGGTTAACGAACAACATCAATCAGTTTTAACCGAAAATCCTTGGCTTTGGGCGTGGGGGCGACGGCATTGATGAAAATGCTTTCCTTGCCCTCGATCTGGCGCTGGACGTAGGTCGCGGTCGGGGAGCTGATGAGGATGCCGTTTTCATCAAACCATTCAAATAGATAACTGAAGGTATGCATGGAACGAGTGGTATTTTGCAGTTCAACGGACACGGACATGTGCTCGTTGTATGCCGGGGAAACCCCCACGATGCGCACGTGCCGGTTTAAGGCGGCATCCGCGATGATACGCTTATCGCTTACCATCATGCGGGGATGCTCCGGATCGGCACGTTCCACGGAGTTGACGCTGCTCGTGCAGCCGGTGATCAAGCCGCCCCCGACCACCACCAAACCCAACCAAATAAAAGGTTTCATCGTCATATTATTTTAATTTAAACTGGGATACCGCCAATGGGCTGCCTGAGCCAACGGCCCGCACACAGACCACGTTCACCATGCCGTCTTGTAGCAGAATGTCCTGTTTTTGCAAGCCGTTCGGCACGGAAAGTTGCAGCCGGCGATCGGGTGGCGTCGGTACCCGGCAATATTGAAATTCCTTGGGCAGGGTGGTCCAAGTGCGCGTGTCAGCGATGTTGACGGCGGCTTGAGCGGCGGCGGTAAGGATGCGTACGCCGAAGGTCAGCATGTCATTGCCACCTTGTTCGGCGGCGGTGTTGACGCCGTAATTCATCAATGCTTTCACGACGGTAGAAGCGATGGTTTTGGTGATGATGGTCGGAAGTTCCGCTTTGAAATCAGTGGCGATCACGTTGTCCATGACGCAGACGGGCTCGGTGTTTTCCCGCGTATTGCCCGCTGTCACCGTCAGGAACGCGGGACGATTTTCGTGATATTTGAGCACTGGAAATGCGGTTCCCACATAAGACACTCGGGCAACCAGGATGGGCACGTCTATGCGGATTTGATCACGATCCGCCGCCCGCCCGGTTTCAAAAAGCACGTA
This sequence comes from Verrucomicrobiota bacterium, assembly GCA_037139415.1. Lineage (NCBI taxonomy): Bacteria > Pseudomonadati > Verrucomicrobiota > Verrucomicrobiota bacterium. The sequence continues at coordinate 7,774 of JBAXGN010000061.1, forward strand.
GGTGGTGGGTTGCGGGTTCGAGCCGGACACAGTTTTGAGGGTCTCCGCATCCTGCCGGAGGAATTTGTTATTGCCGGCAAAGGCCACCATCCGTTCCAAGGATTTATTGGCCCGCTCCAAGTCGGAACCACCGCTGTTATTGTACATGAAAAAGAGCGCATCCATGAACACGGTGAAGGGGTTCACGTAGTCGCCATAGGCCAGGTGACGGTCCAAATCCTGGTAGGCGGAATCCAAACGAGCGCGCACCGCCGAATCGCTTTCCGCGTGGTTGATGGCTTTCCGCTCCTGGGTGCTGCGGTGGCGGACTTCCTCCTGCGCTTTCTCGATGCGCTTGCGGTTTTCCTCCACGGCATCCTGCTGACGTTGGTAGGCCCGAATAAGTTCCACGCGGGCATTATCCGGCTCTCCGAGATTCAAGTAATTCAACGCCTTGTAGGTGTTGAGCATGATTTTGTCATAGGCCCGTCCTTCGTAGGGCAGGTTGGCCAGGGTGGTCATCATGGCCCCCGCCTCATTGGCCAGTTTGACTTTGGCGGTGGCTTCATAATGGTTGATGCGATCCTCCGCCTGGCTGAATGCGGCGTTGCTCTCGCGGAATTGACCGAGGCTGCGCAGCGTGGTGGCGTGTTCGAGCCGCCAAATGATGGCGTCTCTACCGCTGGATTCGGAATTGGCCTTGCTGCCGTATTCGGCAGCCGCCCCGGCGTAATTACCCGATTCCCACTTATACGCCATGCTCTCCCCCTGCTGCTGATACGTCCGGCAACCGGTCAGTAGAACTACCGTCAAGGCGAGTGCCATCCCTGCAATTTTGCCTATCCTCTTCATTGTCGGTGTCTTGTGTATATGATCCAGGGTTGGTTACGTGGCACTTATTTTACGGTTTTTGGGCTTGGGGTATGCGCAGCACCGAACCCACCGTCACGCCCCGGTCTTCCAACAACTCCGCCGTAGAGGTCTTGGGTTGCACACTGATGATTTTGGCCTGCCCCATGAGTACTTCCTGGCGACCCAGCACCTCGCCGGTATCCGGGTCCTTCAATTCTTCGCCCACGGCATAGACATTCCAGAGCTGATCCACGCTCACGCCGCCGCCATCGCCGCGGTTGATGGTGATTTGGCGGTCAAATTTGGCCAGCACTTTGGCCGGGAAAATTACATCCGCGACCCGGTTGGCAATTTTTTCCGCCAGCGTCCGTGCGAGGTTGACGGATAATTCATCCGAGAGGGTGCCCTCGACGCGGACTTCATTCAGTATCTGGGTAATATTCGTGAGAGTGGTTTGTAAGTTGGCTGATTCCAGGAGTTTTCCCGAGGTGGTATCATAGATTTTCCCGATGGCCGAAATGCGTAGGATGCGCTTATGGATGGTTTTTCCCAAGTCGGCCAGGTTGGCGGACTGCGTCATGTCCTGATAATCATCAATGGAAGTGACCAAGAGGTATTTCACACCGGCGAGCTTGAATGACTTGGCTGCGTTGGGGTCGTTTTGATTGACGTTGCCCGAACCCACCAATTGTTGTTCGCGCAGCAATTTTTCCAGATCGCTGCGGGCGATCACCTGAAATTTCCGGGAGGCGTTAAGGCGGTCAATCAACTGGTTGTCCAACGATTCGAGGGTCCGCTTCATTTCCGTGGTTTTACCGCGCTTGGCCGCTTCCTGTTCCACGGAGGAATTCACGTCAATGGCGGCCACGCCGATGGTGTCTTTTTGCTGAGCCATGGTCGGGGTTGCCAGCAGCACCACCAGCCCGGTTTTCAAGATGCCCGTCACAAACTTAATACCTGTCTTCATAATAATTTGCTTCATCCAATATCCTTTTGATTTTGCGGAGCGCCCGATTTAACTGACTACCTATCAATCGGCCCCTTTAACAGGAAGCCTTTGACGTCTGCCTTGTAATCTTTCTTCACATCTTCTTTGATGTTCACTTTGTATCCGCTCTCGCTGAACATCTTCGCAACGCCCTCAATCCGTTTGACTTCAGCGTCCGTGAGTTTGCGATCATTTTCCAGGTCTTGCAAGTAGCGCAGGTTGTCTTTCCAGCGGCGGTAAGCCTCTTCGGTCATTTGCATGGAGACAATTAGTACCTGTTTATCAAAGCAGTTGACATGCATCTCTTGCGGCTTGGAACCTTCGCGGCTGAAACGGATTTTATGAATGCCCGGCGTGACATTGAAAACTCCGGGCGCGGAGCCGATGCTTAGGCCATCCAACTCCACCACCACATCCAGCGCCTGCACTTCGGATTTGGCATCCAGCATCATGGCCCGTCCATCGGGCGCGATACGCATCAAGGGGACGGTGATCGGCACGTTCACCAAGTCGTTCATACGGGTTTGGATGGTGATTTCCACCAGCTTCGGCTTATCAGCGGTGACCATTTGGATGTCCGCCTTGCGTTTGCGGATGCCCTCGGCGACCAGGGTGGCGGCTTCATCCAGCAATTGGTTGACGGTTTCGTCGTTAAACGAGGTGTGCAAGGTATCGGTGTTCCGGATCGTTTTGGTAACCGTGATGGTGTCTCCGGTGAACGCGCCGCCTTGCCACGACTCCAGCACTTTATAACTTACACGGAGGGTATGGATGTAGTTGACCGTCTTGAGACGCAATGTCTTGTCCTCGAAATCGCGCGTTTCCGTGCCAAAGGTGGTCAAAGACACGAATAACACCATGTCCGCGCCCATGTTTTGGGCCAGGCGGGTAGCTGAAGACTGACTGCTCAACAGGTCATCCACTTGGGAACGAAATGCTTCCAGCGAATGCACTTTAGGATCATTCGGGCTGGCATACGTGTTCATGGCATTTACCACGGTTTCACGACTGAGGACGCGAAACCCGGCGTCTGCCACCCGACTGCTGACCAAATCTTCCAACACGGCAACCTTGTCATTCAACCGGGCACCTGCGCGGTTCTCCACGATGATGCCCGCTTTCTTTGCGTCTTGCGCTTGCAGTGCGAAGGTCAGGAAGCCAGCCAGGGCCAATCCGAGAATAGTCCAGCCGAGATTTCGGCCCTGGACGGCCCAATTGCCAGTTTTCATGGAGAACATGTTCATCATTTTATCGAGTCTTGGTTATTGCTTGTGAAACGCTGTTAAGCCATTTAGAAAGATCTGGTTACAAGCGCAGTCACCTTTATTTCTGGGCGGGTTGGATGGGGCGGCCCTGGGCATCCACGACAATGTCTTCCGGGACCTGGATAGTGCGTCCGTCAGGGGTCTTCTCCGTGTGCCAACGCCGGACAATCCGTGTTTGGTTGTCAAATGGGGCCGATACGCCTTGCACAAACCCTTCGCCCGTCCCGACTACCGCTCCAGCGACATTACCGGTGACGCTGCCAGCCACCACGCCCACGCCGCGTCCAATGGCTGGGCCTGGTTGGCGCGGATTCGTAAGCGCCACGCGATTTGGATCGCTCGCGCACCCCGTTAAGAGCACTACTCCCAAAATGGGGACCTCAAAAACCGACAGTTTAAACGTTTTCATGTTACTTGTCCGGGCCTTTGCACGGCCAACGCTAGAAGTAGATTACTGCGAACTTGGCCATTTGGCAAGCCATGCGATGGCGAAGGCTTAGGGCTGGATCATCGCCATGTTGATGCGATATAGGTCGGTAACGGCCCACAGGTTGACCGGATACAGACAGGTGCCGTACCGCAAATAGCGCACGCTGCCATCCACAAAGGCGCAATTGGATCCACCACCTTGATTTTTCACACTGGTATTATGCCGATGATAGTCCATTTCCTCCAGATCGTTTCCGCCACGCTGGTCAATGTCCATGTGAACGTCGCCCGATTCGGTTAACTTTTCCCCGAAAATGATGGTTTCGGTGGGATAGGGAATCCCGTTTTCTGGAATGCCATGCGGCCAGAGATGATCCATGTATTTTTGATAATCTGCAGGAGCCAGATTGGTCTGGAAATAGTCATTCCACCCGTTGACGAGGTAACTGCGTGGTGCATCAAAGGCCGTGTAATTGGCATTGGTGGCAAAAAATTGTGCCGGCGGCACCGAGTCATCCGGGCAGCGTAACAACGTCAGGTTCTGATAATACGGGTACAGATAATTCATCCAGAATGCACCGTAGCGCGGGGTGAACTCCCCCTCGTAATCATCGGCATACATGCGTTCAGAAAGAGCCAATTGGCGCATGCCGTTGACGCACATGATGCGCCGGGCACTCTCTTTGGCACGCGCCAAAGCCGGCAAGAGCAAACTGGCCAGAATGGCGATGATGGCGATTACCACCAATAGTTCGATCAAGGTAAACGCCCGTTTGCCACGGCTAACCGGCGTGGTCACCGAACCACGCTGCCAAAAATGATATATACCTGCCGGTTTCATGCTGTTACGGATTGCGGGTTACGCTGGATAGTTTTATTACCCAGCAAATTAACCACCATTGGACGATTCCAAGGGGAAGGCTGTTCAATCATATTCCCGGATTATTTCAAGGTAGGGCAGGGCCGAGCCATGGGCTATCCACTTTTCAATTTTGTCTCCGAACAAGTTGGTTGTCAACGCTTCAGGGTGTTATGGCAAACGTAGTAGGCGGAAGAAACCGTGGCCGTTGGTGGTGATATTGATGGGCAGATGATACACCCCGCCGGTGGCAACAAAGTTATCCAAAACTGTCCAGTTTCCGGAAAGATCATCCAGGAATTGAGCCTGATAGGTGAAGCCTTGGAAAGTACGGCAATTCAAGTTCAGGTTACCATTGGTGGCTGTGCTGCTAAAGGAAAGCGGTGGCAGTTTCAGGAAGACACTAAAGGTTTGGGTATCACTGAGCGGCGGCACTCCATTGTCAGTCACTCGCACGGTAATCACATTGGTTAAATCCTGTCCCGGTAATGGCGACCAGCTGAACACCCCATTGCTGGCATTGATGGTGGCATTGGTGGGGGCGGATAGCAGGCTGAAGGTGAGTATATTGGTCGGAATGTCCGGGTCGGTGGCAGTGACTTGCACCATTAAGCTGACGCCTTCCTCTCCGACTTGGTTGGCCAAGTGGGTAAGGACTGGTGGCAGGTTGGATTCCAATACATCAATCGTCACCCACTGAGTGGCGCTGAGTGGCGGGATGCCATTATCCGTCACTCGCACACCAACGAGGTAATTACCAGGGCCTTGGGCTTCGCTGGGTGTCCAGGCGAAGACACCGTTGGAGGTATTGATGGTGGCGTTGGTAGGGGCGGATAACAGCGAGAATATGAACGATTGAGCTGGCAGGTCGGTATCGGTCACCAGGTTAGTGAAGCGCAACACTTGTTCCTCGATGATCACAAAGTAGTTGGTCGGCACGACCAGGATTGGGACGCTATTGGTCTTCAGTACCATGATATTGAAGGACCGGAAATCACTTAGCGGCGGCAGGCCATTATCCGTTACCCGTACGGTGATGGTATAATTGGTTCCCCCTTGGATTTCCGTTGGCGTCCAGGTGAATAAGCCGGTATCGGATTGGATTACGGCACCGGTGGGAGCGACTGGGGCCAACGAGAATACCAGATTCTGGGCGGGAACATCGGCGTCGGTGGCGGTGATCGTCAAATTAAAGGGGAGTTCTTCGATGATGGTTTGATCCGGTATCACGCCAGGTTGCGGCGCATGGTTGGCAGGAATAACCACCACGTCAATGGTTTGAGTGGCACTCAGACTGGGTATGCCGTCATCATACACCATCACTATAATGGGATTGGTGCTGGTGGCCGTGCCCAACGACGGAGTCCAAGTCAGCACTCCTGAGTTGGTGTCCAGCATTACGCCGACTGGGGCGGATAACAATGCGTAGAATCGCTGATTGGGTGGCAGGTCGGGATCCATAGCCTGGTTGGTAAAGACCAAGGTCGAAAGTTCCTGGATCACCACATTCGCCAGATTGTTGGTGAAGATTGGGGCGCGGTTGACCTCCAGAACCACCACAGTTACGGTTTGAGTGGCGCTTAACGGCTGCACTCCACTATCGGTGACCACAATGCCAAAGACGTTGGTACCCGGTCCCTGGGCTTCGGTGGGGGTCCAGGTAAAGACCCCGTTCGAGGGATTGATGGAGGCATTTGTAGGGGCGGCGTCCAGAGAGAAAGTCAAAATTTGCGCCGGCAGATCGGAATCCGTGGCGAAGTTGGTGAAGGTCAACAACTGTTCCTCCGGTGTCACAAAATAGTTGGTCGGGACCGTCAGCACTGGTGTACTATTGGTTTTCATCACCATGAGGTTGAAAGACTGGGCATCACTCAAAGGCGGTGTTCCATCATCAGTAACCCGCACTCCAATCACATAGTTGCTGCCGCCCTGCGACTTGGTTGGGGTCCAGGAGAACAGCCCCGTGTTGGATTGAATGATGGCCCCGGTTGGCGCTCCTGGTTCGAGCGAGAAGGTCAAGGTCTGGGCTGGCAGATCCGGATCGGTTGCGGTAATCAACCAATTGAACGGGATGCCTTCAAACGCTGTCCGGTTGTTCAAGTTGGAGAATTTAGGCGGCTGATTCACCTCCCGGACGATGACGACAAAACTTTGAGTTACGGTAATGGGGGGATAGCCATTGTCCGAAATCGCCACTTGGATAAAATTGGAACTCGGGCCTTGCGCTTCGGTGGGGGTCCACTGAAGCCAGGCCCCGGCGAATAACGTCATGCCCTCGGGGGCGGATGCCAACTGGAAGGTTAGGATGTCATTCGGATCAGGATCGGTGGCTGAAAGAATCATTTCAAACGGTTTCAGTTCATCGGTGTACCACACCGGTTGGACAGTGAGCACGGGAGGATAATTGGCGGGTACTACCACCATGGTGATGGACTGCGTGGCACTCTGGGGTGGCTGGCCGTTATCGGTGACGCGCATGACAATGGTATTGGTGGTGGTTGCCGAACCCAACGCCGGGGTCCACGTCAATACCGCTGAGTTAGCATCCAGTGTCACTCCTGATGGCGCAGACAACAGTTCATACGTCAGCGTATTGGTTGGCAGATCGTTATCACTTGCCCGATTGGTAATCGTCAGTGTAGCCAGTTCGCGCACGGTCAAGTTGGTCCAGGCATTGGTGAAGTAAGGCGCGCTATTCACTTCATTCACGACGATGACAAAACTCTGGGTGGCGCTTAACGGGGGTGTTCCATCATCGGTCACACAGATGCTTATCAGGTTGGTGCTGGGGCCTTGTGCTTCGGTGGGAGTCCACGTAAAGATGCCATTGGTTGAATTGACCACCGCGTTCGTCGGAGCGGAAACGAGTGTAAATATCAGCTTATTCGCCGGCCAATCCGGATCACTTGCCAGGTTGGTAATCACCAGTGTGGTCAACTCATCCATGACCTGGTCGGCTATCGGTGTCAGGGTGGGGGCGCGATTCACCTCGTGGACATAGAGCGTGAAGCTCTGGGTGACGCTTAATGGTGGGGTACCGTTATCCGTCACCGCGATGGTAATGTGATTCGTGCCGGGGCCTTGCATTTCGGTGGGTGTCCAAGCCATTACGCCGTTATTCGTGTTTAATTGGAATCCCGGCGGCGCTGAAACCAGCGAGAATATCAGCGTTTGAACCGGCATATCTGGATCGGAAGCGTAATTGGTGCCTTGCCAGAGCACCATCTCATCTATCGTTTGCGAGGCCGGTACTGACAGTTGTGGTGGGTCACTGGCGGCGGTTACAAACACCAGCACAGATTGCGTTGCGCTCAGGCTGGGTTGGCCATCGTCATACACCCGTATCACTACGGTGTTGCTTGAATTGGCGGCCCCGAGCGGCGGTGTCCAAATGACCACGCCGGTATTGGTATTCAGAGTCATTCCACTGGGAACTGACAACGGCTCGAAGGTCAGGCGGTTGGTTGGAATATCATCATCCGTGGCGTAGTTCGTAAATGTCAGGGTGGAAAGTTCCTTCACAAACAATACGCCTGGGTTGTTGGTAAAATAGGGCGTACTGTTCACTTCCCGTACAATGATCTGGAAACTTTGAGTGGCACTGAGCGGGGGTAGCCCATCATCGGTCACAGCGATGCTTACCAGGTTGGTGCTAGGGCCTTGGGCTTCGGTGGGCAGCCACGAGAACACACCGGTGACTGGATTCAAACTGGTATTCGTGGGGCCACTCAATAGCCTAAAGGTGAGGTTATTGGCAGGCCAATCCGCATCCGTCGCATGATTGGTGACCCACAGTGTGGTCAACTCATCCATGACGATATTGGTGATGAGTGCCAACGTTGGTGCCTGGTTGACTTCATGCACCACCACGGTGAAAGCCTGGGTGGCACTTAAAGCTGGAACACCATTATCCGTCACCATGACAGTGATTGAGTTGGTGGATGGCCCCTGGGTTTCGGTGGGCGTCCACGACAAGATTCCAGAGTTGGTATTTATTGTGACCCCGGTGGGAACAGCCAACAAGCCATACGTCAATACTTGGGCAGGCAGATCGGGATCAGTGGCTGGAACGGCAAAGGTCCAGAGCGCGTTCTCATTGATGTATTGAGCGTCAATTGGAGAAATGACTGGTGGTGAATTCGGCGGCAGTACCTTCACCTGGAAGGTTTTGGCGTCGCTCATCGGTGGTACTCCATTGTCGGTAACCCTGCCTGTAATCGTGTAGGTGATGCCCGCTTGCAAGGGTTGCGGTGTCCATGAAAAACCCCCGGTTACTGAATCAACCGTAGCACCTGTCGGGGCATTGGTATCCAACGAGAAGGTCAGGGTCTGTGGTGGCCGATCCGTATCCACGGCAGAGAACGTGCAAGTAATCAAAGCGCCCGCCGAATTGGTGAAGCTCGGGATGGCTGCCAGGGTTGGCTTGGTATTGAGATTTGCGAAGACATTAGCGGTTCCTGGGGTGGCATTGGTCATGGAGAACACATTGGTGGAACCATCTGGATAGCGTCCTTGGCTGATATCACTGGTTTGTGCACCAAAAGTCACTGTGTCAACGGGTGAACCATCTGGAGCAAACAGTCCGATGTAGGCACCGGATTTAGTGAGTTTGAAGTTCGCGTGCAAATTCGGCAGGTTGGTGGAATTTTGGGCGTCCAATTTATCGGCCCAGACAAGGTAATAGCCGCCAGGGGGTATGGTATAACCATTGGGAATCTTGAATAAGAAATTATTGGTCGTATAACGGGTCAGGTAATAACCGCTCAAATCCGCCGTATTAGTACCATAGTTGTATAGTTCAAACCAGTCATCCCACTTGTTGTTTAACGGATTCAGGAGAGTCCGGGTATTGCCAGCCATCCATTCGTTGATACGCACGGTAAGCGGCAGAAAAGAGCCATTATTATTCGTTCCAGGAGTCACATAATAGAAGGTTTTCCGATCAAATAACTGGCCATCCGGACAGGAACCAAAGGAATAACGGGGCAACATGTTGGAATAGTTCAGGTAATCCAGAATGCGCTGATCCTGGACGAGCGCAATCGAGCCGTTCGTGGGATTCAACCGGAAGCTGGTATGCAGCACAGTACCGGTGTTCAATTCAGGATGCCCATCGGCAAAAATGATTTTGAATTCTCCTGGGGCGATGACCGTGCCGGTAGGGAACGCCCATTCGTTGAGGTTGGTATAACTGTTGGCCAAATAATAGCCATTCAGCGATAAAGTGTTGGTGTCATTGTTGTATAATTCAATCCAAGGCTGTGGCGTGCCGGTGTTATCTTTGAAACCATCCGGGTTGTTCGGCTGGACTTCGTTGAGCCAAACCAAGGGATAGGGTGCAATGGTTCCCGCCACTGAATTCGTGGCACCCGGGGTGAAGCTGGCAATGGCAGCGTCGTCGCTCCAGTTACTAACTCGGGCGGTGTCCTGGGCCGCATCAATCAACTGTAACGCCTGCCCGGAGCCGGGAGTGGCAGCCATGGATGGCCAAGGGGCGATGGTGTCGTACTTAACTTTATCAATAATCACGTCGAGATTGGTGGTTACCCCCAACTTGACCAGCGTCAGGGTTTCACCATCTGACTGCAAGGTTCCGGGAAACTGGGCAAAGGGTGTGATATTGGTCCCATAGGCCTGTTGGAAGGCATTGGTGTCCATGGCCAGCACGAGGAAGCTGCGCGGTCCCAGCAAGGTGCCCGCCGGGAAATCGTACCCCACACCTTTAAGTCGGTGGTTGGATAAATCAAAGCTGGTGTTGGTGGAGCGGTTGAACAACTCCACATAACTGGCGTTGCTCACGGACGGGTTAAACATGATTTCATTGATCACCAGGAAGCCGGCTTCGGGATCAATATTATTCGTCACATTCAAAACCAGACTAACCAGTGCATTGGTTAGCGGATTACCCCATTGGTCATAGCCTTGGATTTTAACCAGGTTGGTACCGCGATTCAGAACCACGTTCAGGCTCCAGTTGGTATAATTAGTCGCCCAAGTTACCGGATAATCCGTCCCATTGATGTAAATGCCGCGCACATTCACGGGCGCAGCACCGGTGATGGTAATCAAGTTGTTATTGGTCTCGAGATATAAAGGGGTAGCGACATTGAACGTATTGGTCAGTCCGACTAACTGACTGCGGATATAGGCATTTCTGCCAGCCACATATACTTTATTGGTAGTGATGCCGTTTGGGTCATAGCTGACGTTGTTGGCCTGAAACACCGCAATTCTTGCATCCATTTCAGGGTCGAGATAGGCATTGTTAAAATAGAGATCAATCAATTCCTGGAGGGCGCGTAGATAGGCACGCCGGAATTCCGGCACATTATATAGCGCGGTGATCCGGGCATCAGCGGTGTTAAAAAGGGACTGATTAGTGGTGCGACTGCCAAAGCCCAAGGACCAATCCACATCATAGGGAATGACCTCAACCCGATTGAATGCCGGCAGGTATAAGGAATTATTTTTGCCGCGCTCAAAACCATACGAGTCGAAGTTCCCTACCACGCGTTGAACGGAGAACTCCCGGGCCCATTGATCCAGGTTGGCCACCGAATTGAACAATGGATAGTTGATTGGGGCGGCATCCACTGAGGTTGGGCTGGCGGCGCACAACAAACGGTAGAAATTGGTATAGGATATCACTGAGTCACTTGGTCCATAGCCACGCTTTTGCCACTGGTAGCGGTAGCGTGCCGTATCCAGCACGTTGGAAACCCCATTGACCGTAATATACCGGCGGGTTAAATCGGCGTCGTTATTACTGAACGAGGTGGCGACATCATTGAATTCAAACCAATCATCCAACTTAAATAATTCGCCGCCGGTATCGCCGGAGTACCATTCGCCAATCAAATCGCCATCGGGGCGCTGGGTATCTTCCAAAACAAAGTTTCCAGCCACAGCACTAATTGCACTGCGTTGGGTGCCATTCATAAACAAGTGAACATAGCGCCGCTGGTTATATGAAATTCCGAGCTTCCTAAATAGAATGTGGGGAATTTGCTCCGTGAGCCCCACGGGATCTGATCCACTGCTGCCACTGCCGTTTCCTGGCAGATCCACGGAAATGCCGCTGGCTCCCATTACCATATCATAATCGGGCAACCCGATGTCATAATCGCACCGACTGGATCCACCCGGCCCGGTGGTTTGATTGGGCCGGTGAAAAGCACTGCCCGAATAGCGAGGGGTTGCATTGTAAACCACCCGATAGTCGTTGTACACAAAGGTGCCATCCACGCCGCAGTTGCTGCGGGGTTCGCGACTGGCCCAGCGATTGGAAGAGCTGAGCGTCGCCCACAGATGGTAGGTGGGGAAGGTCCCGCGCATTTGCAACTCGCCCCAGCGCACCACGCATTCTCGTGAATACGAATCGTTCGGGAAGCAACGGTCCAGCGGTGGCGTGGGAAAGACATCCTTCGGGAAAACGCTGGCGGCGCCCAGTCCATCCACCGCTTGCAGGTAAAAGGCGGCCACCGCATTCGTGGCTTGTCCGGGGAGCATGCCGGTATAGATACCGTCGCCTGCCACTGCGTCACCGTTCAATCCATTATCGGTCATTGGCACGCTGATGAAATTGGTGGCGGGATCAATGCGATACATCAGGTTCAAAGCGGAAATCCCATCCGGATCACTGACGCGCGCGGTGACCAATACGTTTTGATTGGCTGCTGGCAAGACGGGGGCATGCACCACCTGGTAGATGGCCGGACCGGTATTGGGCAACGCGCGGCTGTTGGGGGCGCCCGGAGATCCAAGGTCCAAGGGCACATCCAGCCTGGCTCCCGCCTCAAGGGTGCCGCCATGAACGCGCAATAAAATTTCCGGCCAACCGTGCAACCACCTTGCTTTGGCGCGGATGGTAATGGCATTGGTAGAATATGCTTTTGGACTGAAGTTGGGGGATTTGATTTTGTTGGGTCCGGTGTCGCCACGGCAGGCGCCACGAATATGGAGACAGTTGCCACCGTCATAGCCGCTACCAACCTCAATGGTGGATTGATCATAGCCGCCCTGATTCATCCAGTAGTTGGTGACGGCATTGATGAAACTGGTGTTACCCGATAAGGCCAGCGTGACATTTGTCAACACCACATCCTCAAACGTCCCATACGAGCCCAGTAAATTGTTAGCAGGGTCGTTGGCATTATAAACCTCGATCTCATCCACTAGGCACTCACCGGGGTCCAATAAGTACACGTGGAGGTTGTCATTTGTCCATGCGGAGTTTGGTTCGCCCATCGTGGCGGTGTAATCAATGAAGGTCCATTGGCTCTTGGCGGTTTCATCGCTGTCCGCCCAGTTGGCGGCAAATTGATTATCGCTATGCGGGTCCACCAGTTCCAAGCTGCTACCGCCACCATTGGCCCAGGTTCCCCAATTTCCGCCACGGCCGTAGGTTAACTCGTTTTCCGCCACCCAGATAACATTGGTTGTCAATTGCCCAAAGGTATTGGTCTTGATTGCCAAATCAGGCATCAGCAAGGAGACATGTTCCCCACTGCCGGCAAGCGATCCGCTGAAGTCCCCCACCGTGTTAAACGTGTTTAGGGTGCCAGGATAGTGCGCCAGCAGGTTCGTCAGGTTCTTGGCCACTACCAGGTAGCCATCGGGCTGAATGATCGAGTTGGCCGGGAAGGTGAAACTGATGCCGTCGGTTAACTGCCAACCGCTGAGATTCACCGCTGTCGAACCACGATTGTACAATTCCACATACTGATCATCCGAGTTGCCGGAGATGGGTTTGTACATGATTTCGTTGATCACGATGCTTTGCAATAGTGGGCCGGAGTTGTTGGTGCCGGGGGTAGGCGTGGTTAGAATGCGGAAGGAATCGGCGCCATCAGGTGTGCGCCCGGTGGATATTCCCAGCAACTGTCCGCCGAATGCCATCGCATCCAGAATGCGTGTATGGTTGGAATTGGCAAAATATACGATTTCACCATCCTGGCTGAGCCCGAATCCGAGCTGGTTGCGATCATACCACAGAAAACCGCCCCCCGGAATAATGGTTGCAGCAGGCAACCGGTAGGCGTTGGTGCTGTCAGGCAGGAGTAACGCACTGGCGTTGGCGCTGAGAACGCATCCGGAAATATCCACTGGTTGGGCGCTGCGGTTATACAATTCGATGTAGTCCAGATTGGTGCTGTCCGGACGCGCCATAATTTCATTAATCACCACTGACTTTTGCGGGTCGAGGCTATACCCATCATAACGCCCCGGCGTGCCGTCAATGCAGTCACTAGCCATCCAAGCGCGCGGATCATTTTCTCCGTATGAAGGCCGGGCTAGCACCAGGGAATGACCGACGCCATCAGCCGCCAGAGGCCAGGGCGTTTTGTTGTCATAGTTGACCTCCAACAAGATTGCATCCGCAGCATTGCGCAAACGGATGGTGCCACCGCCAGATGGCAAACTGTTGGTGTATGGTCCGAGCACGCCGGTGATACCGTAATAATTCTGTACTGCAATGGGATAGCGAGCCACCACCAGAAATCCGCCCCCCGGGATGAATGTGCCGGCTGGGAAATTGTAGTCCACACTGCCGCTTAACCGATAGCCAGTCAGATCTTCGGGCAGAGAGGCGCTATTGAAAATTTCTATAAATTGCAGACCGTTATTAGTCCCGGGTTGAGCAATGGGGCTATACATGATCTCGCTGAACGTCAATCCCGTTCGTCGTGAACTGGCACCCAACGGTTCCATCGGCAGTTTGGTGGAACTGCCCAAGCCGGTTCCCGTTGCATCCGTCAAATCTCTGAATTTAGCGGTCATCCCGTTGGTGGCGTTACAGCTACTGATCGCCATGCCGACATAGATGGGATTGCCCAAAGCCACGGTGGTGGCGGCGATCCTGGTCCAGTTCTGGCCGTCATAACTGCCATAGCCCTGGAAAAGGTCATTGGAGCGTTGCAGCCGCAGCCACAGGTAGGGAGAATTCACAGGCATGCTTCCCGCTTGCGTCGGCGCGGCCGTCGGCGTGGAACGCCATTGCAGGTTGCACCCATTCAGACTCGGGTAAGCCCAGACCGCCACAAACGCGCTGGCATCCGCCAGGGCGGTGCGCGCCATCAGGCCGGCGCGCGACCACGGATTGGCAGGATTCAGGGTGTCAATCCGGGTTTTGAAATCGAAATTTCCCTGCCAACGTTGGGCGCCAAACAGAAATTGATCATTCGTACCCGTGCCCAGGAAACCTGCGCTGGTAATGGCCAAGTCCCAGCCATTGCTGTTCATTGAGTAACGCGCATTGGCAGCGCTGCCGATCACAAATGGTGCATAATCCGAAACCAGGAAGGTCACCGCCGTGTTGCTGGCAATGGTATTGGGTGCCAATAAAGCCAAATCCTGTACACCACTAATCCAAAGCGTGTTGGTGCTACCCCATAGCATCGGGGTGGTTGTCAAAAATACAGTACGCCCATCCACATCAAGCTGGGCACCTACCACGGTGACGCCATTATTGGCGACATAGTTTGAAAGGTTGGTTGCGGTCTGCGCGTTGACCGGTTCCGAGTAAATCACGGTGATATGGTTGGTTCCGGCTCCAAAACCATAGACGACATAAGGCGGAGTGGTGTCTGGCGCAATATTGGTTATCAAAGCGGGTACGGTATTGGAAATCGTATTGAGTGCGGTCAGTTGGCATACCCATGGGAGATTTAAATCAGAAAGTTCCAGTGGTGGCGTGGTGAACATCGCATTGGTGGCGCCCGGAATGTTGGTCCCGTTTTCCTGCCACTGGTAGGTCAGGAAGATGCTGCCATAATTGGTCGTGACGCTCGCCGCGACATTAAAGGTCACCGGGCTGTGTTCTGTCCCGTTGGTATTCACCGGTTGACTGGCAAGGTTGATTCGCAAGCGCGGTACGTATGTTCCAAAAAGGGCAGGGGACATGGATGGCAGTGATAGTGTGGGAGTCGTATCGCCGGGCACGCGAACCGCCATTAACAGGTAATCACTGCCATTGTTTTCTTTGAACAGGGTCTCAAAATAATAGCGATTGCCGGCCGTGAACGTGTTGGTCCACGAACGGACGTCACTATAATAGGCCTGCGCACCCGTGGCGCTTAATCGTGACTGCAAACCGGCGGGACTCTCGTTGGTACTGAAGAAGAGTTGGGCGTCATCGTCATTCATCAGGTAAACGATGTGCGTGCCCGAGTTGGTCGGCACAAAATAGCCGGAGAGGCGCATCCCGTAACTATCCGCAAAACTCCGTGTCCCGCTCTGATTAGTGAACATGGTCTCGGCGATATTGGTGTAATTGATGAAGTCGGGCGAATAGGGATACTTGGTGCTGCCGGTCAGATTGGCCACTGACCCGCCGGTGATGTTGGTGTAGTATTCCCGTTTCAAATAGCCTGCCACATAACTGCCGGTGTCAAACGTAAGCACCGTGTTGGCCATGATGGAGTTGCTGGCGTAGGCTTTGTCTTTGACGCCATTGATCGTGAACGAATAATTGCTTCCCTCCTGCTGGGGCGAGGTGGTGAGAAATACATTGGTGCCGCTCTTGATGATTGCGCCGGTAATCAAGAATCCATTGGTGCCCAAGTAATTTGCAAGATTGGTGGCCGTGGCGTCCGAAACCGGTTCGGAATAGGTGAGTAACAACCCATTGGTTCCGTAGGTTGTCCACCCAACGACCGTGGGCGGAGTTAAATCCGGCGCGATATTGGTGACATACGCATTGGCCGAATTGGAGGAGCTAAACATCGAACTGACCACACAACGCCAGGCGTTGTTGGTATCGAAGACCGTCAAATTGGTGACGGTAAAGGTCAGGTTGGTGGCATTGGCGATGTTGGTGCCGTTTTTTTGCCATTGATAGCGGAGGAAAGGTTGTCCTGCCGATGGCATGGTGGTCGCACTCACAGAGAATGTCACTGAACCTAACTCGTTTCCACTGAGGCTGTATGGGCTGGCGATCACAAATGAATACGGCATGGCGTACGTGCCATAAAGTAAATTGGTGATGGATGGCAGGACGGTAGTGTTGGTCGTAACTCCAGGTAGTCGCACGCCCACGCGTAGATAATCGTTGCCGGTGTTCTCTTTGAGCAACGCCTCAAAATAATAGCGGTTGCTGGCCACCAGGTCATTGGTCCAGCAATACGCGTCCCGGAAGACGGTGGAAGTGCCGAGACTGGTGAAGCGTCTGACCGCGTTACTGGGGTACGAATTGGTCGCAAAATTGAACGCGGCCTCATCATCATTTGCCAGATAAAATACGAACGTGCCCGAGTTGGTGGGTACAAAGTATCCTGACAACCGCACACCATAGTAATCCGCGTAGTTGCTCACGCTTTCCGCCCAATTGGTATAGTACACCCGGTCGGGAAGATTGGGATAACGGGTGTTATTGGTGAGGTTGGCCACGGTGCTGCCGGTAATGTTCGTGTAGATTTCGCTCAGCAAAAAACCATTGGTGTAGCGCCATGCTTGAAAGGCGATGGTGCTGTTGGGCACCATCAGGTTGGTCTGTGCTGTGCTGTCGCGCACGTTGTTCACGGTAATGGTGTAATTGGTACCCTCGGCCTGCGGTGACGTAGCCAGGTTTACGTTCGTGGAGAACTCCAACGTGGCCCCCAGAATTTGCAGGCCATTGTCAATCGCGTAATTAGCCAGGTTGGTGGCCGTGGATGCCAACAGTGCTTTGTTGAATACCAGTCTGGCGCGATAAATCTGGTTGCCCCCCCGTGCCGATAACACCACGGGGCCATCGATCGCCAAATTCACGCTGACCTGACTGGAATTGGTGCCCTCACCGCCGATGCCCAACCCAGAGACCACATAATAGTAGGTGTTCGAGTTGACCACGTTGGTGTCGGCATAGCTGGTGGTCGTGAGGTTGCTGACTGTGGTGTAAGGGCCGCCATTCACCAATGAACGCTTCAAATTAAAGCTGGTCGCGTTGGAAACCGTGTTCCAACTCAGGTTGATGACGTAATCCTTGTTGGTGGCCGTCAGGCCTGAGGGGGCAATCGGTGGGGCCTGCGGCATGGCGCTGGCCTGGCTGGAAATGGCTCCCTCCCCCGCAAGGCCAACACCGGACACGACATAGTAGTACGTGACAAAATTAGTGACATCCGTGTCGGTGTAATTCGTGGCAGCCAATGTTGCCACGGTAAGATACGGCCCTCCATTGGTGATGGAACGCTTCAGATAGTAATTGGTGGCGTTCAGCGAACTGTTCCAAACGAGCGATACTTGTGCGTTGGTGGAAGTGGCGGTGAGTCCCAGCGGAGCCGGCGGCGGGGAACCGATGACCACCATTACTTCCAAAGAATTCGTCCCTTCACCGCCGATGCCCAGGCCCGATACCACATAGTAATAGGTGGTTCCATAGACGGTGCTCACATCCGTAAAATTGGTCGTCGTCACATTGGTGATGACGGTGAACGGGCCATCGGTCACCGTGGCGCGCTTCACATTGTACGTGATGGCATTGGTGGCGGTGTTCCAAATCAGCAAGGCACCGCCATTGGTGGAAATTCCAGTCAACCCCAACGGTGCTGGCGGTGGCCCATGAGGGGTGGCGACGGCTTGCAGAGAATTGGAACCTTCCCCGCCCGAGCCCAACCCGCTCACGACATAATAATAGGTTACGTCGTTGGTGAGGTTGGTGTCCGTGAAACTGGCGGATGCCAGGGTTTTGATGAGGCTGTAAGGGCCGCCAGTGGTCAGCGCGCGCTTGACGTTATAATTCGTGGCGCCAGTGGTGGTGCTCCACGTCAGGAGGACTTGCGCATTGGTCGCCGTTGCCACCAGGTTGGTGGGTGCGGCGGGAATCCCCAGCACGTTGAGGCGGGCGTTTAGCGTTACATTCGTTCCAAAACTGTTTGAAACAACGCAGCGGTAGTACGTCTGATCATTCGTCATTGGCAGATTGGTCAAAGTCAGCGTCGCGTTAGTTGCGTTGGCGATGTTGTTGCTGTTGCGCTGCCATTGATAGGCGGGTGCGAAAATATTGCCCACACTGATCTCGAAACTGGCATTGGAACTGGCCCAAGCCGTTTGGTTGGTCGGGTGGGCCGTGATGATGGGGGCGTATTGGAAGGTCAAATTGGTGTTGGGTATGGGCGGGGCGCCATTGGCCGGAACGGCATCACCGGGTCGCTGCCAGGTTACGCCCAGGTTGTCGGTGCCGCCACCGTTTTTCATGAGTGCTTCAAAATAATACAGCTTTCCCGCCGTGAGGGTCCGCCCGGAGGATTTTTGGTTTACTTGCAGCGGAGTGCCGGTAACCACCCAATTCCTACTGGAACAATGGGACCATGCATTTGATACAGAGGCGATGATGATCTTATTAGTCGGGTTTTCATCCGTGCTCAGCAAAAAATCTCCAGAATCATTGGCCGAAAGGTAAAAGACATAACTGCCGCCAATCGGCGCTCGGATCCAGCCACGCAGCCGTACGCCAAACGCGCCTCCGAAATTGGTGACATGTTCCAGCCCCCACGTGATGGTATTGGTGATATCAGGCGAATTCGGATATGTCGCCGCACTCGTCAGGTTCGGCACATCGGTGCCGGCAACATTGGTGTACACCTCGCGAAAGATGCCATTGGTGGCCTGTCCATGGGTGGATGTGGCCAAGCCAAGGCACAGAAAAACAAAGCCAAAACAACCAGCCGGAAAGCAGGATGACAATTTCATTCGTAACATCTTCGTAACTTAATAATATAGGAACCTGAGTCCGTACTTAAGAACCCAAGTTGCGCTGCTAATAAGTTGGCAGAAAGTGGCTTACGTAGCAATCTTTTAATGGTGGTGAAATCGCGTCTGCACGTCCGCTTTTCCGCCCGAGGGGTGAGTGGTTTCATCAAATTCATTTTAACCGGAAGGACGGGCGGTTGGTGTGGCGTCAGCCGATGGAAATCAATTCCCCGGACGTTACGCGCGGCTTCCCATTGACAAGTGTCCACATTGCTTGTGACCTCAATATACAGACGCCAACCGATAGCAGGCAAAATGCCAACTATTTGCGTGGCGAGAAACCGCCGAAAAAGGTGCGGGAAAGTCAGGTTGGCTTCCCAAGCCCGCCACGAATCAGATGCCCCCCAATAAGGCGTTCGCTTCGCGAAAGATAGTCTTGGAGTTCACCCGGTGAAGCAGGGGCAGCCAAGGCAGGCTAGCTTGCTGCAGTCGTTTTGAGCAAGGATCGCAGTACCGCCAGGTTCTCAACGTCCTCGTGGAGGTCCTCGGACTTGGGCGTTTCCAGGCAGCCGGGATGGTTTATGAAGCGCGGATCGTTGACGATGTGGCGGAAGGCTTCCTTGCCGATTTTGCCTTGGCCGATGCCCGCGTGACGATCTACGCGCGAGCCCAAATCGGTCTGGGAATCGTTCAAATGAAACGCGAGGATTTGTTTCACGCCAATCAGCTTGTCCAATTCCCGGATCGCCTTGGCCCAGCCGTCGGGCGTGCGGAGGTCATGGCCGGCGGCGAAGAAGTGGGCGGTATCCAGGCAGAGCCCGAGCAGCTGGGGGTGGTCCACGCCATCGAAAATTCCCGCCAAGTGAGTCGCGGTGTAGCCCAGGCAGGTCCCTTGGCCCGCCGTGTTTTCCAGCGCGATGCGCACCGGGGATTTGGGTGTCAGGCGGACGACTTCGTTCAATCCCGCGATGATTTGTTTTAACCCAACCGCCTCACCTTGTCCCAGGTGCGCGCCGGGATGGAGCACCAGGAAGGGCAGGCCGAGCGATTCCGCCAGTTGAATTTCCTGCACCAGGGATTTGATGGATTTGTCGCGATTCTCCGAGGGCGGTGCGCCGAGGTTGATCAGGTAACCGGTATGTCCAAAGACGGCGGCCAGCTTGCTCGCGGCCAGTTCGTTGGCGTAGCGGCTCAGGTCCTCCGGGGCGTACGGCTTGCCGAACCATTGGAGGTTGCTCTTCACGAATATCTGACACACATGACCCATAATCCTTTGGCACCTAACCAGAGCCATATGAACACCACCAGCAGTAGAACAATGTGCGCCAAAAAGCATGCCATCAAACTACCCTTTATCCTTTAATCCGCAAAACTAAATTCTCAGGTATAAAATCAAGATCATGAGGGCAAAGAAATACACTTGCCCTCTGTGACAGAAAAATAGTTCAGCAGATTTGGATGAGCTTACTATAGTTTATTGTTGAGACATGACTCTAGCGAGACTTCATTGCAATGGCTTGGTTATATCTACTTTGAATAAAGCGAGTTGTGAATAGTAGTCCCTTAAAATCTCCTTGAAACTGTTTGAGACCTGAGACTACCTGCCACAAAAACTTGTAACAAAACGGCGGCGGTTTGCGATTAGCGATTAGATGAACACCGCGACTGGAATCCGTATAACTGCATTTTGCCTGCAATCCAACTTGTCAGGCGCGGGGCGTTTTAGTACCTATTGCCTTGTGGAAGTAATTGATCTGAGCGCATTACAGCAGGGTGACGCGGATGCTTGGCAAGCCGCTTTTCGCTCCTTTTACCCCTATGCCTTTGCGGCGGCGCAACAAAAACTCACCAGTTTTCCCGGCGATGTTGAGGATGTGGCGATTGAAGCCCTTGAACAACTGGTGGACAAGGTCAAGGAATTGAGTTCTGCGGAGATGCTAAAGCCGATGCTGATCTGTATTGCTGAACGTCTGGCGATCAGTCATATCCGCGAACAGTTGGCCAAGAAACGCGGCAGCGGAAAGGTTGAATCGTTAAACAAGCCCGATGAAGATGTGATCGATCCACCCGATCCCCTGGATGCTTTGGATCGGGTGCATCAATCGGAGTTGGCAGTTGTATTGGCTGGCCTGCAAAAGGATCTCAAGCCGGAATGGAATGATATAATACAGGATTTCTTCTTTGATCGGTTAAAATACGAAGAGATTGCGGCCAAGCGAAACCTGGCGGTGGGGTCGGTGGGCGTATATTTGAAGCGGGCCTTGGGCGTGCTTCAGAGCAAAATGAGTCAGCAACCTAAACTGCAAGCGGAACTCTTAACGCTGATCCGCTGCCTATTCTGCCTATGAACGAGCAACGATTTTTTGATTTGGTGATGCAGGAAGGCGCCGGGCAGTTGAATGCGGCGGAACGGGAAGAATTGCAAGCATGGCTCACTACCCAGCCAAATGCCAAAGCGGAATACGCCAAGCTACAGGAACAGGCTCGATTGGCTAAACAAGTCAGTCCGATGCTTCACGCCATGAACTACCCTGCTAAAGTTGAACTGCCGTTGTATGCAGAGGAACGGTTGAAGACGAAGGTGGTTCAGACCTTTGCCAGACCCGAACGACCTAAGCCAACCTGGTCATGGAAAATGTGGTTGGCGATGGCTACGTGCGTGCTCATGGTCGCGATTGTGGCTGTCCGCCAAGTACAGCCGTCGCAACCAGAAATCCAACTCGCTATGTTAGATACGATTGGTGGTGTGCGTGGGACAGGAGAAGACCCAACCAAAGCCATGACTAACGCTGGTTTGGCTTCGACGCTGGTGACGTTCAGTGACAACGCAGCGGCAGCTAAATGGCGTGAACTAGATGCTAAGAAGCTGGTAGTCAAAGTCATATACGACCGGGATCACGGTAAAGTAGACGTGCTATATCATGCCAAAGACCAGCCCGTGACCAAGTCGTTTTCCTTAACGGATGAGCAAGAGTTGCCGGGCGTGTTGCGGGAGGTTGGCAACTGGATTAAACAGCAGGGGCAGCGTTAAGGCTGTGCTCAATAGATCAGGCATCATTTTTCAGTTGGTCCTATCTTTGGGCATCGCTTTGGTCACAGGGGCAGCGGAGCTCAATACCGCAGCTTTAATAAGTATCGAGGAGTTGAATGATGCCCAAGCTAAATTCCAACTGTTCCTTCAAGTTGGCCGGGCTGCTGACGCCTTACCCATTACGAAACAATGGGCGTTGGCCACAGAAACTCGTTACGGTGAATCCACCAATACCGCTACCGCCCTGATGTGGCTGGCGAATAATTACGCTACCGTGGGAGATTGGAACGGCGCAAAACCTATCTTTGAACGTGCGTTGAAGATGTATGAGAAAATCGTGGGGTCGGAAGCCGTATTGACGGCGATGGCCATGAACAGATTGGCCTCATTGGAACAGGACATGGGGGATTACGCTGAAGCGTTGGCGCATTATACGCGCAGCTTGGAGATTTTGGAGAAAGGTTTTGGGGCCAATCATTCCCGCACCCTGAATACGTTGAACAACCTGGCTTCCCTGTACTATGCCCAGAGTGACTATGCGCTGGCGGCCCCGCTGTTTGAGCGGTGCCTGAAAATACGGGAAGAAACGTTGGGGCCAAGCCATGTCGATACCGCCTATACATTGAATAATTTGGCGATGCTTTACAGTAAGACAGGTGACTATCGAAAGGCGATTCACTTTTGCGAACGCAGTTTGAAAGCGTTTACGGAGAGTCTGGGGGCGGATCATCCGAACGTAGCTGTGGCACTGGAAAATTTGGCGGTTGTCTATCAGACGATGGGGGAATACGCCCGGGCGTCGTCGTTGTTTGAACGCGCTTTGGCGATCAAAGAAAAAGCCTTTGGCCCGGATCATCCCAGCACCAGCATAGCTTTGAACAACCTGGCTTCCCTGTACTACGAAATGGGTGATTATGCGAAAGCGTTGTTGTGGTTTGAAAGCGGTTTAAAAATTCGCGAGACGAAGCTTGGGGCGGAGCATCTTGAGACCGCCATCAGCCTGGGTAACCTTGCGCAGGTGTATGAGGACATGAACGATTATGCCAAGGCAGAGGCGCTTCAACTGCGCGCCCTAAAGATCAGGGAGACTCGTTTGGGAACCAATAATCCGCAAGTGGCGACGACCTTGAATGGTTTGGCTGGGACCTACCAAAGCATGGGGGATTACCAGAAAGCGTTGCCGTTGTATCAGCGCAGCCTGGAAATCATGGAACGGGTGTACGGCACGAATCATCTCGATACGGCCAAGGTCCTGAACAATCTGGCGTTGTTATTGATTGCCATGCGGGAGCCAACCAAGGCGAAACCATTATTAGCGCGCAGTCTGGCCATACAGGAGCATGTTTTAGGCTCCGACCATCGCAATACATTCGCGGCCCTGCAAAACATAAGCTGGTTGCTCTGGATGATGGACTCGACGGTAACACCTGAAATACTGTCCTTGGCTCGGCGGACCGGCGATGCCGAGGCCAGAAACTTGGGCCAGATTTTGTCATTTACCACCGAAACGCAGCGACTGGCTTATCAAAACATGCACGATCCGTACTCCCTGTTCGCAAACTTGGGGCAAGCCAAGGAATTGGCGGGAATACTGTTGCATAACAAGGGAATCGTTTTGGAATCGTTACTGGAAGATTGGATCGTGGCTCAATCCTCTCAGAACCCAGAGATTCAGGCCAAGATTCAACAAATACGAGAACAAGGCCGGCAATTAATTCGGCAGCAGACGGTAACCCAGGACAAAAATGAGGCAGAACACCAACAAAGACTGGTTAACCTTGAAAAGATGGAGGCGGAGTTGGAGTCGCAGCAAAAGGCACTGGCACAAAACGTCGCCCGCAGTGGACAGACCAGAAGATCGCTAAAGCTGACGCTGGCGGATGTGCAGGCGCAACTGCCAAAGAATGCCGTATTGATTGAATTCGTTCGGTACCAACAATATTTGGGAACCAATCATTTTGTCTGGCATTATGGCGCGGTGTTAATTGGCAGCCATCTTAACGCGACCAATGAGCCGATCTGGGTGGCGCTAGGACGGGCTGATCTGATTGAAACGAATCTGAGGGCCTATGCGGTCCAAATGCGTGCCAGGGGTCAAGGCGAGCCAATCTTGCTACGTTCCTTGCATGACCAATTATGGCAGCCGATCCAAAAGAACCTGCCCAAGACTATCCGTACGGTGATTCTCTCCCCTGATGCTGAACTCAATTTCTTAAGCTTTGCGACTTTGGTAAACCCTCTTGGTCAGTTTTTGGGGGAACAATATGCAATTCAATATGTGGCCAGCGGACGGGACCTAGTGGTGGGCAGCAGGGCAAAGCCAGGGCGGGATATGGTTATCTTTGCCAACCCGCTGTTCAAGGCAATGCCGAAGGCAAATCTGGCCTTAGTCAATCAAGTGCGGTTGGGCATGTCAGACTTGAATCGTGGAGATTACACAAATCTAAACCTATTGCCCTTGCCGGGAACGGAGCGAGAGGCTGATTTCTTGAAAACCAATGCCGCTCGCTGGCATTTAGAACCACGGATATTGCTTGGTCAAGAAGCGCAGGAAGTGGAAATTCATCATCTTCAGGCTCCGTATGTGCTGCATCTGGCAACGCATGGCTTTTATCTGCCATCGATAATGTCCACGAATAACCTGCCAGAAACCTTGGGAGTGAGGCGTCCGGTATCCTTGAAGAATCCGATGCAGCGAAGCGGGTTGGCTTTAGCCGGAGCGCAAGTGACGTTAGATGCTTGGAAGCGCGGTGAAACTCCAGATTCCTTGAATGATGGTATTCTAACCGCACAGGAAGTAGGCTTGCTGGATTTGCAAGGAACCTGGCTGGTAGTGCTTTCAGCGTGCGATACCGGCACCGGCAAAGCGCAGGCCGGTGAAGGGGTGATGGGCTTGCGCCGTGGTTTTATGCTGGCCGGAGCCCAGAACCTGTTGATGACGCTCTGGCCCATCTCCGACAAATACACGGCGCTGGTCATGAATGATTTCTATGAGGAAGCGATGCAAACTAAGCAAGCGCCCGAATCATTGGCTAAAGTACAGCGCAAGTGGCTGGTCCAATTGCGTGAACAATATGGCGCGTTGATGGCCGCTCGTTTAGCAGGACCGTTTGTCATGACGTATCAAACGTCCGTGCCGCCTCAGCCCTAGTTCAGATTTTCTTCATTCAGCACACCTATTCGCTGCGCGTTTTCTATTGCAAGTGCCTTTCCATAAGCATTCTGCCAGTTCGTTATCTTAATTGTAATAAAGTCCCAACCCTTTGCGATTGGTATTACGTAGGGCGGAACTGAAACTGGTAATGGCCAGTGGAAGGGAACCCCAAGAAAAGACCGAAATAGCGAACGACAAATGCAGCACAATTTACCAGCCGGTCCGCTCAAACCAAGAATGGAGGTGGTTAACCGATAATGAATGCTTCGTGGCCAGGATCACCAGGCTCCGGTCACCAAAAGCTTAAGCGAAAGCCGGTAGAGTTGCCTAATTGGCGCGGTACCCACTCTATATTAAACGGTGTACCAATGCGGGTTGCCGCCACCGCACAAAATACAGGCAGCATCTTATTATGACTAATAACTCGAATACGGTTGAAGTTACTAACGATAGTGAATTCCTGACGATTGTTGAAGTGCCGACGCTGGCCCCGGCGGGCCTCCGGACCGCAACGATCACGGGATTGGTGATGGAAAACGGGAAGAAAGAGGATGGGACGCCGACGAAAGCGCTCAAGCTCACGGGCGAGTTGGAGGACACGGACAAGGCCGGCAGCAAGTTCCAGGTGGAGAAGCGCTACAATATGCTGGAAAATGGCCGTGGCAAGGCGCAGTTCCTGAAGGATGCCAGCGCCATTGTAGGCCGGAAACTGGGTGACAGCGACCTGGTGCGTTTCAACAAGACGGCGCTGGTTGGTCAAAAGGTGTTGTGCGAGATCAAGCACAACAAGAAGGGCAAGCACTGGGAAATGACGGTGGGTGATTTGCAGGCCATCGCCAAGGCGGCTACCCAGAGCTAGTCAGGCGGCAAATGGGGCGGACCTGGTGCAAGCCATGTCCGCCCCTCTTTTTTATCCAGCACTCTTTCCCTATGAATACATTGAATGATTCGGTGGAGTCGTCCGAAGACTTTATATCCATCGCTTCCGAGGCTTCCAGCGTCACGAGTCTTCCCCCTATTCAAACGGCCCGGGAATTGTTGGCCAAGGAACACGCCATGCCCAAGGAACTGATTTGCGGGCTGCTGCATCAGGCGACCAAAGGCGTGCTGGCCGGCTCCAGCAAAGCGGGTAAGACCTGGTTGCTGTTGGACATGGCCTTGAGCGTGGCGTCGGGCACGGTGTTTCTGAAATGGCCGACCAAACCGGCCAGGGTTTTATATGTGAACCTGGAGATTCATCCGGTGTTCATGAAGCAACGGTTGGAAACGATGATGCGCTGCAAGCAGGTGAACTGCGATTTGGATATTTGGACGTTGCGCGGGCTGACCTTGGATTCGGCGGCGATGTTGAATGCGATAATTGAACGGGCGCAAACGGGCTATGGACTGATTGTTGTGGATCCCATCTATAAACTCATGGTGGGACGTTCGGAAAATGTGGCGAGTGGGGTTGGGGTGTTGTGCCATAGCATGGAGCGCTTGATGGTGGAGACGGGCGCGGCGGTGGTGTATGCCCATCATTTCACCAAAGGCAACCAGTCCAAAAAGAAAGCCATGGACCGCATGAGTGGGTCAGGCGTGTTTGCCAGGGATGCCGATACCATTGTGACGGTGACCGAATGCCAGACCGAAGGCTGCTTTGTGGTGGAGACGAAACTGCGTAATTTGGTTGAGGCGGAGCCGTTTGTGGTGCAATGGGATTATCCTATGATGAAAGTGCGGGATGATTTGAGCCCGGAGCTGGAGGCGGTAAATATATTGGATTGGTTGACCGAGCCACTGACCACAACTGAATGGGAAACGGTGGCGCTGCGCAATGGCATATCGCGGGCGACGTTCTACCGTATGAAAGCAAAGGTCGTCTCCCAGCTTGTGCTCGATGGGAAAAAGTGGAAACGGCGTGAGACGTGAGACTTTGAGACCTATTACCGGCGACACCTCCGCTGTCATCCACCCTGGTTTCAGTGCCGACGCGTCCTGGGCGGTTTTACGCGTTTTACTGGCCAAACTTCCGATCCCAGTGATTTAAACTGGGCAGGTGAGGCCAGTTGGGGGCGGGTTACTTAAAGGATTTTGGCCGCCCGCCCGCCAAATTTTCGATTAGAGCTGCCGATCAGGCACCCCAACCCCATTTTTCATGACCGAAAAAACGCCTGTGCGCCCCAATTCAGCCCGGTTTACAGCGTTTTTTAGGTTAACCGGGATGCACTGCAACGGCAGCAGAAACACCAAATTCCGCGCGCACCGTAAATGGAAACTTGCCACGGTTCTATCCTCGAAATAAACTCGTCTCATGAACCGTACCGCATCACGTCTGTTTACGCATAACGTCTTGTGAACACCCTTGACGCTTCGCTCGCCGTTTACATTGGGCGCGACAAATACTACCAGGAATCCATCGTCGAGTTGGGTAAACGCCTGCCGCCGGAGGATGAAGCCGTTGCCGCGTTAATCAACAACGCCGCCCAGCAAAGTGATCAGGGACAATTCCTATTCTTGCTTTACGCTGCGCTGGCATCCGGGCGCAAGGTGGATGCGCAGCATTTGGTACTTGGCCTTCAATTCTTACCGCAAGAACCGGATGTGATCTGCGTTGCTTTTCGTTTGGAAGGCAATGTGGCGAAAGCGCTGACCGAAGCGGTGCGCACCGTTACCGTGGCCCCAAACCGTCATGCGCTAGGGTTGCTGGTCGGTGCGATGTGGTGCCAAACGCGCCAACAGCCCGTGCCTCCAGAATTAATTGCTCAGACGCGTATTCTTGCCCGTAGCCATTGGAAACACGAACATGTTAGCCCCTATCTTTCCGCGGTAGCAATAATCACCGGTGATCCAACCCTCAAGGTGTTGGTGCGCGAAATGAATGCGGACGTGCCTGCTGAGAATTGGCCCAAGGTGGAAGAAGCAACCAAAACATTTCGCGATGCCATGTTTAAGCTGGCGGAATTGTCCATCCTGGATTTGGTGCCAAAAGCTGCGGCATCACCATCACGTATCCTGGCGAGCGGCACGACCATGCGCCGGGCGGTGGCTCGTGTGGGGCGTAATGATCCCTGTCCCTGCGGCAGTGGCAAGAAATACAAGCGCTGCTGTGCGGAAAAGGATATCGAACGCCTGCATCATTCCTCGCACGTTGCGGGTAAAACCATCGAAGAAGTCGAACAGGAGCCGGAACCTCATGTCACCGTTGAGCAAATCGAGAAAATGTTGCCGTTTCAAATTGCGCGGTTGGATCCGGTAAAGATCAAACCCGACTTATGGCCACACTATTTTGCTCACTTGACTGGCCTGAAAATGTTCGATGTCGCCATTAGCGGTTATGAAAAACTGGGCTGTCCGGAATCCTTATTTGATGTATGGACCTTTTCGGTGTTTTGGGTGGTATATCAAAGGGATAAGGCTGCGCTGCAGCGGCTAATGCAATTACCGACCTACCCACCGCTACTCACGAATGAGAACCGTAAATTTTGCGTTGCTCTATTGTTACACGATGATGATCCAGCGGTGCTTTTAAAGCTGCTTGAGGATAAGGCCTTCAGTCTGCTTGACGAAAAGGATGAGGACGCGCTTTCCACCCTACCGATTTGGATGCTCCGCCACCGGAAACTTCAGTGGCTGGGCGTGTTTATCGCCCGTGGGGTGATACCACTTGTATCGGACAGCCAAGCCTCCATGCTGTTGAAGAGCGTAATCGAACTGCGGGATGAAGCGCACCTCCCACCCGATGATCCCTGTAGTGATCTGCTAGACAAACGCCTTGTGAAAGAGCGGCCGCACGATGACGATGACCAACAGGCAACCACTTATCGCAAGGCTCAGCGTAAACTAGAGAATAAAGCCAGGGAAGTGGCCGAACTTAAGGAAACCTTGGCCCGGCTCCAGCGTGATTTGCATTTAAAGGAGAAAAAGGCCAAGCGCGAAGCCGCCTCACCTGCACCCTTGGTTTCGGCTGAAGAGACCCATCATCTAGCCGAACTGCGTCAACAACTGGAACAAGTGA
This sequence comes from Verrucomicrobiota bacterium, assembly GCA_037139415.1. NCBI lineage: Bacteria > Pseudomonadati > Verrucomicrobiota > Verrucomicrobiota bacterium. The sequence goes on from JBAXGN010000061.1 coordinate 36,995, forward strand.
AGCTCACGCTCAAACAGACCCACGCCGAGCGCAATGAATTTCGACGCGACCTGGAGAAGGCACATAGTGAACTGGAAGCCTTGCGCGGCAACCAGGCTGCTTCTCCAGCTACCGAGACGAAAGATCAGGAGGAAACGTGGTTATTACCGGACGAACCTTCTGGCAGTCAACCTGTTCGTTTGATTGAATTCCCGCGAAAATTCGAGGAGACCTTGCGGAATCTACCACGCCATATTGCTCGCAAGACCATGGTTACGCTCGGACAGATTGCGGGTGGTGAACCTGCTGGCTTGGCGGGAGCCCGGAGGTTGATCGAATGCCCTGATATTACCCGCCAGCGGATTGGCACGGATTACCGTCTGCTGTTCCGGCTGTTACCCAATAGCGTCCAGGTAGTGGCCTTGATCAACCGTCGTGACTTGGAGCGCACTATCAAGACCTTAGTTTGAGTGCTTAATTATGCAAGTGGAAGGGAATCGTTCGGAGTCGCTTGTTGCAGGGATATTTGCAACGAAAACTTACGTTCTTAGGTGTAAGGCTTGCGGAACGTATGCCGAGGTAGTTGCACCTCAACTCACTGAACGGACATATACCGCAACCGGATTTTCATGCAGCTAGATCTTCGGTCTCAATCAATTTCACCCCCTTCCAAGCGTGCTGGTGATGGTTTAGCGCATCTGGCACATCGTTTCGCAGGCACATTCCATATCTTTCCTTGATCAGATCGCGCATTGTTTCTCTAAACATCGAGCGTTTTAACTGCCCGAGGTTGCGTTGTTCAGCTAGCCGGCAGAACACTTGATAGGCTTGGGTAACGGTCAAGCACCCACCTTCACACGGTGCCAGCATCGTTTCTACCAACACCCGCATTAACCGTTCATGCAATTCGACGCCCCGGATTCGTGTATTTGGACCGGTGGCACTAAAGAATGACTGGTCGGCCGCTAATATAGATTTGGCCCGTTGCGTTACGAGTTTGGCATGCTTGTCGCTCC
>JBAXGN010000062.1 GCA_037139415.1 Verrucomicrobiota bacterium
GATTTTACTGCCCCCTCCCGCCTCCCTTGGCAAGTTTAATTGCGGCTTATAGGTTAAATCGCCGGGGGCAAAAGGGCGGTGATTGAACCCTGGGGATAAGCCCACCGATGGGGAGCAACTCCAACGGAGTTGTGGCCGCCCGAAATCGAACCGTGGGTCGTTAAACCCGTTGTTGAAACGATGCACGGGGGAGGGAAACAATGGCCGTTGGTTAGTCCTGCCACAACTCCGTTGGAGTTGGAAAGCCCTGAACCCCATACCCAAGGTAGGTTCGCGTCCCCGATACCCCAGCGCGAACCAACCTTGGGCTGGAGGACGCAATTCCGTTGGAATTGTGGCGCGTATCCCGGTACACGATCTGCCGCAACCCGTACCGGGTAGGCGGGGAATCGGGGGCGCGGAACCAGGGTAGATTGCGCCCCCTTCGCCCCCGCAACCAACCCTGGCCTTCGCTGACGCAATTCTTTCAGATTTGTTTCCCCGCCTCACCCGCCGCCGACTGCGGGGTTTGATCGTAGGTAACGAGACTCAAACTTTCCGGATGGTTATTGGTTTCCCTTATTAAAATTTGAGACTTACGTCGTCTGCTACGGGGTTCGACTATGGCAACAATTCCGTCCAAACTTCGGTTCCTTCATCCTGACCATCCTGGCTTGTGTCTTGACCTGTCGGGTCCCGTTGTTTTGCCATGTCTGGCCCCCATTTTTTACCCGCCATTTTTCTGCCTTCCATCTCCCATCTTCTTCACATTTTTCTGCCCGAAAATAATTCTGCAAAATCGGCTTCATTCCGCATTTGTTGCTTTGCTTAATCATTCCGCAATCCGCAATCCGCATTCCGAAATCGAGTGTTCCGCATTTGAATCATTCACTTCCGGGCTGGACGGTTCTCAACGCCAAAAACTTCTGGATTGTAACTGGGGGGAACTTGCGGCATACCTACTGTCAAACCTGACGTGTGCCGGTTCGACGGATGGCAGGGCAAACCGGTGGTGACGGCGGGAGGTGGCTGGCGGCCTGGTTGGCGCTCCTGGTCTTCAAAACCAGTGTGGGGCTCAACAAAGTCCCGGGTGGGTTCGATTCCCATCCACCTCCGCCAAGGTTTGGTTGGTTCTGATATGCAACGCATCGCGCAACCGCCGATTAATCCCGTGCGACGGGATTCGGAGCATCATGACTTTTTGCCGGGGTTTATCCCGGCGGTTATTGGTGCGCTGCTGCTTTTCATTGGCAGCCGCCACTTGACCAGCCTGGATACCACGGCGGGCAACTCCGCCTGGGAGACGCAATTGGTGAAGGCCATCGCGAACAGCGGACTTCAGATTGTGCCACCCGCGCCGCCGCCTGATCCCGCGTCCTTGGATGACCCGGTCAAGGCGGCCGCCGCGTTTCAGCAAATGGACCAGCAATTTGCCCAACCATACAAACTAAAATACCGAATCAACACCGGCGCCAAGGCCGCCTGTCCCACGTGAGTAAAGTAATCTTTTTCAGCCACATGGCGTGGCTGACCCTTTAAAATGGATTGCCCCACCCCAGGTCCAGCCTGCCCGAGTCAAGTCACGCCGCCGGTTCCCGGCAGGAAGCGTGAATTGTTCGCCAAGCTGTTGCAGGTGCGGCATTGGGTGCAACTGGCGTTCACCGGTCTTTGGCTGGCTCCGCTGGGAGAATGGATGCAACGGGTTCCCGGCTGCGTGTTTCATTGTTATTCCTGCCCGTGGTCATCGGTGTCCTGTCCGGTGGGGATTGCGGCGCAGTACGCCGCGTTGTTTCCGGTGGCGTTGGAAATTCCCTATCTGCTGTTGGGGGTGTTGCTGGTGGTGGCGGCGGTGAGCGGGTCGCTGGTGTGCGGGTGGGCGTGTCCGTTCGGTTTTTTGCAGGATTTATTGGGCAAACTCGTTCCACGAAAACTCCCCATGCCGGGCTGGCTGGGCTATTTTCGCTACGTGGTGCTGGTGGGATTGGTGCTGTTATGGCCGGCGATTTTGGGTTATCAGGGCATTCCCTTTGAGCATCAAGTTGTCTCTATCTGTCGTTGGTGCCCCGCCGGAGCGCTGGAAGCGGGGGTGCCCTACTCGATCAGCAGTGTGCTGGATGGCCATGGCTGGCTGATGAGTGGTCTCAAGACCGGCATTCTGGTGGTGTTTCTGCTGTTATCCGTGGTATTCCTGCGTCCGTGGTGCCGGATTTTCTGTCCCCTCGGCGGCTTCCTGGCACTGTTCAACCGTTTCAGTTTATTTCACTTGCAGTTCAAAGGCTCCGAATGCAAGGAATGCAACTTGTGCCGAAGCCATTGTGCGGTCGGCGTGAAAGTGGATGAAAAAATCAATGTGACCGGATGTATCCGCTGCCTGGAATGCACGCGGTGCGGCGCGGTGGATCCGGCGTTTGCACTGCCAGAGAAAGCGGCTGAGCAAGCGCATGCCGCGCCGAAATAAATGGTTTCCAGCGGCAGTAATTTGATTAGACTGATTCCATGATTAGAAACGCAACGAGTTGCTTGGCATGGGTGACATTTTTGTTGGTTGGTACTGGCCATTGCGGCGGCGCTGATTGGCCGGCCTGGCGTGGCCCCGCCGCCAATGGCAGCACGGCGACCGGGAATTACCCCACGCGTTGGACGCCGGAAACGGCGACTTGGAAAATTGGTTTGCCGGGCAAGGGGACTTCAACGCCGATTATGTGGCAAAACCGGATTTATCTCACCACGCCGGCGGATGGTCAGGATGCGGTATTGGCGCTGGACCTGAGCGGTAAACAATTATGGTTGGCCAAGTTTGGGGCGGCCAGCCAGCCAAAGCACAAGACGCTGGCATCCAGTTGCAACGCCTCGCCGATCACCGATGGCAAGGGTATTTTTGCCACGTACCGCAGCGGGCGGGTGGTGGCGCTGGAACTGGATGGCAAGACCCGCTGGGAAATCAATTTGGACGAGCAGTTCGGGCCCGAGAAACTTTTCTGGGATCGGGGCAGTTCGCCGGTATTGACTGAGCGGGACGTTCTCCTTACGCGTATGCACCACGGAGAATCCTGGGTGGCGGGATTCGACAAGGCGACAGGCAAACAGCGGTGGTTGCAGAAACGGAATTATGAAGTGCCGTCTGAAAATGACAATGGTTATACCACCCCCCTGTTTTTCGAGTACAAAGGCCGCCAGGCATTCTTGCTATGGGGGGCGGAACACGTGACCGCTCATGCCGCCACGGATGGCGCGTTGCTGTGGTCGTGTGGCGGCTTTAATCCAAAGGGAACGATTAACTGGCCGGCCATCGCCACGCCTGTTATCCAAGGCGGCATCGCCGTGGTGCTGGTGGGCCGGGATGACCGGGGGCAGGCAGGGGTTCAGGGAATTCGGATTGACGGCAGCGGCGACGTCTCCGCCACGCACCGGGTCTGGCAGCGGGACGATCTCGGCGTGTTTTGCAGCACCCCGGTGGAGTATAAGGGCAAAGTCTATCTTTTGCGCCATCGCGGTGGAGTCGTCTGCCTCGACCCGGCTACCGGCAAATCACTCTGGGCCGATGAGCTGCCGCGCGGGACCGGCAGTTACTATTCATCGCCAGTGATTGCCAATGGGATTTTATATGCGGCCCGCGATGACGGCATGGTTTTTGCCGCCCGAGTGGAGGATCATTTTCAGTTGCTCGGTGAAAACCCCATGGGCGAGCGCATCGTTGCTTCGCCCGTGCCGGTTAATAATGGGCTTCTCCTTCGGGGCGACAAAAACTTGTTTTTGATTGGGGTAAAAGCGCAATAATTTCCCCGCCAGCTCAGCGCAATTTTCCAATGGCCGTAAGGATGCCGTGCAGCAGTGCGTGCGGATTGGGTGGACAACCGGGGATATAGATATCCACGGGAATCACCTGGTCCACCGCGCCAAGCGTGGCATAGTTCCGTCCGAAAATCCCGCCGCTACATCCGCAAGCGCCGACGGCCACCACGAGCCGGGGATCGGGGGTGGCATCGTAGGTTTTCTTCAAGGCCAATTCCATGTTGCGCGTGACTGGGCCGGTCACGAGCAGCATATCCGCATGACGCGGGGAGGCGACGAAATGAATGCCAAAGCGTTCCAAGTCGTAGATGGGGTTGTTCAAACCCACAATCTCAACTTCGCAGCCATTGCAGGACCCGGCATCCACCTCGCGGATATGCAGGGAGCGTCCCAGCACTTTCTGGGTGCGTTCCTTCAAGGCTGCGCCAATGGCTTGCAGCCCCTGATCCATGGCCGGGCTCGGAGTGGTGGGGCCAGACGTCAAGCTGGTCTGGGAACCATCCTTTGCCAGTGCGTATTGGGCGATTTGGTACAAGTCGGCGCGCTTGGATTTGGCCAGTTCGCAGCGATTGGTCAGGTGGATGGCCGGCTCCACCTCCGCGCACAGCCCGCAGAAAATACATTTGGCCAGATCAAAGGTCACCGTGCGGTTACCCCGGTTATCCACGCAGGCAATGGCTCCGGTGGGGCAGATGGCTGCGGCGGGGCGCGCGTCCCGCCATTGGGCAAAGGCGATTTCCGGCAGCCCGCGTGCGATGGGCGAGACTTCGGCAGGTTGCTGCGGATAATCGCTGGTAACCACGCCCACCCGGAGACTGTTGTTAAGCACCTTAAACATGGCGGCGGGGATGTGGGTTAGCGGTCATTGCCGGAATAGGAAAGGTTGAAGCTCTTGTTGACCACGGGGAAATCCGGCACGATGTTGCCGAGGATGGCCTCGCTCATGGCTGGCCAGTTTTGCAGCGACGGGTCCTTGATTTTGCAGCGTTGCAGGCGGTTGTCCGGGCCGGTGCGAATCCAATGGAAAATCTCGCCGCGCCAGCCTTCCACGTAGCCCAAGGCCATACGGTCTGGCGGCAGGTTTTCGATTGGCTCAAACAGTTTTCCCTCCGGCAGGTTGGGGACGAGTTGGCGGAGGATGGAGATGGATTGGCCGACTTCCTCAATCCGGATTTCCATGCGGCGGGCGACATCTCCCTCGCCATAGACCGGCACATGAAAGCGCACCTGGTCATACGCGGCGTGCGGGAAGTCACGGCGCAAATCATGGTTGAAACCCGAGGCGCGCCCGGCGACACCGACAATGCCAAGATCACGCGCGATGCCCGGCTTGAGAATGCCGGTGGTTTCCAGGCGTTCACGCGTGGAGGCGGACGCCTGGATCATTTCGATCACGGCATTAAAATCAGGCTCCAACTCATCCAAAAAGCGTGTCAGGGCACGACATTGATCCGCATTGAAATCGAACCGCACGCCGCCCAATCGCGCCATGCCCCGCAAAAGGCGATTGCCCGTCAACGCCTCGTTCAGGCGCAGGGTTTTCTCCTTGAGCCGCATGGCGTGGGCATTGCCCGTCACAAAGGCCACATCGGTGGCAATTGCCCCAATGTCGGCAATATGATTATACAGGCGTTCCAGTTCAAGGCAGACGGTGCGCAACGCACGGGCCCGGGGCGGGGCATCCACGTCGGCAGCGCGTTCCACCGCATGACAAAACGCGGTGGCGTGCGCGAAGCTGGAATCACCGGAGATGCTTTCGGCCAGGCGCACGGCATGAGTGACGGGCAGGCTTTCAAAGCGTTTTTCGATGCCTTTGTGGACATAGAACAGGCGTAACTGCAGGTAGAGCACCGGTTCGCCGGCGACACTGAAAAGAAAGTGGCCCGGCTCAATGATGCCCGCATGGACCGGTCCCACCGGCACTTGGAACACGCCTTCGCCCTCCACCGTGCGAAATTTATGGCGCTCCCCTTGAAACGGGGGAAGCTGCGTTGCCAGATCAAAGTCCTTGCGCAACGGATGGACATCCGGCCAGTCGTCATGCAAGGCGCAACGGCGGGGATTGGGATGCCCCACCAACTTCAGCCCGAACATGTCCTGGATTTCCCGTTCCTGCCAGTTGGCGGCGGGGACGGCGTTGGCCAACGAGGGGAACTCGAGATTGTCTGGTGAGACCGGCGCCTGCAAAATGAAAAAGCCGTGTGCCGAATCCACGGCGAACACGTAATTGACCAGGTACGATTTTTCCGCTTCCCGCCGATCTTCCGCGAACACGCCGACCAGGCGCGCCTCCCACTTTTTATAGAGGTAGGCGCAGATGCCGCCGACGAGGTCCATGGACACGCGGAGATAGACTTCGTTGTGCCGCGCAACGAAGGTGGATTGGAGGCGGGCGTGGAACCGGGCGGTGACGTCGTCAAAAACGGGTTGGAATGCGGCAAGCATACATTCTCACGCGCCCAGGCCGCGTTCAGGGGCCGACGATCATATCGGCCACGGTGCGGTTGGACGGGATGAACGGCATGACGTGCTCCGTGTAAGGCACAATGACATCCAGCACGTACGGTTCATCCGCATCCAACATGCGCTGGATTGCGCCGCGCAGTTCGCTCTTGTACATCACGCGTTCGCATTTGACGTTGAACCCTTTGCAGATGGTGACGTAATCCGGGTAAATGTTGGCGCGTTTCAGCGGGTCGCCCAGGTAGGTGTGGCCGCGGCGTCCGTGGTAGAAACGGTCTTCCCATTGCACCACCATGCCCAAGTGCTGGTTGTTCAGGATGACGGCTTTGGCGTTGATCTTCTCGATGTGCGCCATCGCCAGCTCCTGCACGTTCATGAGGAAGCTGCCATCGCCATCAATGTCAATCACCTGGCGATCCGGAAAAGCCACCTTGACGCCGATGGCGGCTGGGTAACCGAAGCCCATGGAGCCAAGGCCGCCGCTGGTGATGAACTGGCGCGGGTGCTTGCATCGGTAATATTGCCCGGCCCACATCTGATGCTGGCCGACCCCGGTGGTGATGATGGCATCGCCCTTGGTCATCTCCCACACCAGATCCACGATGTGCTGCTGCAAAATGATTTCCTTCTCCTTGCCGACCAGATGATCCTTCATGTGATCCGAACTGACCACTTCTTCCGTCACGCGATAGGCGAAGGGCGCCTTCTTCTTCCACAGGTCAATCTGCTGGTGCCAGGCGGCGTTCTTCTTGGCGGCCACCCGCTGCTTTTGCAATACCACCAGGCGGGCTAGGGCGTGCTTGATGTCGCTTTCGATGGCGAGGTTCGCCCGGCGGTTCTTGTTGTGCTCGGAGCGGTCCACATCAATATGAACAATGGTGCCACCCTCGCAAAAACTCTCAAATTTACCGGTGACGCGGTCATCAAAGCGGGCCGCGAAGGCCAGCAGCAAATCCGCGCCATTGGCCAGTTTGGTTACCCGTTCGGAGCCGTCCGGCAGTTTTTCCTTCTTAAATTCACCACTCACCGCCCAGTTGGCGTAGGCGGCCCCGTGCATGCCCAGCCAGCGCAGGGAGAGCGGGTGCTCTTCCGGGAAACCACCGATACCCATGAGGGTGGTGGTCACCGGGATGTTTGTCAGTTCGGCGAAAGCCAGTAATTCCTTGCTGGCGCCACCGCTGACGATGCCGCCGCCGCAATAGATCACCGGACGATCCGCCTTTTCGATCAAGTCCAGGACTTTGAGCAATTCCGCGTCCTCGGCGTTGCGCGGTCCGGGGTAGCCCGGCAAATCCAGTTTGTCCGGCCATACGGGTATGGCTTTGGCTTGCTGGATATTCTTGGGAAAATCAATCAGGATGGGGCCGGGCCGTCCGCTGGTAGCGATATGGAATGCCTCTTTTACGATGCGCGGGATATCATTGATGTCGGTGATTAGATAGCTGTGCTTCACGATCGGCAGGGTGACGCCGAACATGTCGGTTTCCTGAAACCCGTTCCGGCCAATCATGGATTGGACCACCTGGCCGGTGATGCAAATCAGCGGGACGGAATCCATATAGGCATCTGCCAGCGCCGTAACGAGGTTGGTGGCGCCGGGGCCGCTGGTGGTCATGCACAGCCCGGCTTTGCCGGTCGCGCGCGCGTAACCGCTGGCCGCGAAAGAACCGCCCTGTTCGTGCCGTGGCAGGATGGTGCGAATCTGGCTGGAATGGGTCAGCGCCTGGTGCAGTTCCATGCTGGCGCCGCCCGGATAGGCAAAAATCACCTCAACGCCCTCGCGTTCCAGGGCGGCCACAAAGATTTCACTGCCCTGCATCAGGCGGTTTTCCGGTTTCGGCGCGGGCGCCGGTTTCTGTTTCGCTTTGGTTCGGACTGTTTTGCTCATCGCTCGATTATGTTTTGTACAACTGACGGTCGCAAGCTAACAAAAAACCCACGACTGTCGCCAGCCGTGGGTTCTTGTCGAAATCGTTCGGTTACGTTCGGCAAGCACGCACGGCGTCGTCGGGTACGACGACTACCAGCACCAGCAGTTGCGGAACGTTTTCGTTCATTACGAGGGCTAAAGTAGGCCATGAGCCCGGTTGGGTCAAGCAGATTTCAAACTTTCAGAAAACTTGACTTGCATCAAGAACAACCCGGTGGATGCGTGTACGTTACACCCATATTCGCTGCGGGCAAATGGCACCGGGCAAGTGACAGTCAACCTTAACAACGAAAGTGACCTTAGATTATGTTTTGCTATCAATGTGAACAAACCTCGCGCGGCCAGGGATGCCGCGATTTATCCGTCTGCGGCAAGGATGAGACCTCTGCCGCCTTGCAGGATTTGCTGGTGCATGCCGCCAAGGGAATCTCCCAATATTTACATCGCGCCCGTCAACTCGGGGCCAAAGATCGGGAACTGGATGTGCAGGTGGTGGAGCTGTTGTTCACCACGGTGACCAATGTGAATTTTGATCCCGCCCGGCTGGAACAAATGCTGTGGACGGCGATGAAGCAGCGCGATAAGGCCAAGCGCCTTTATGAGAGCGCTTGCGCGCATAACGGGAAGACGGCGGAAAGCCTGTCCGGTCCCGCAACCTGGGTGCCGGCAACGCAACTCGCCGGGCTGTTGGTTCAGGCAATTGACGTGGGGATTGCCAAACGCAAGCAACTGCTGGGCGACGATCTTGCTGGGTTGCAGGAACTGCTGCTGTACGGAATCAAGGGCACGGCCGCCTACGCGGATCATGCGCTGGTGCTGGGATTTGAAGAAGATTCGGTGTATGCCTACTTCGAGGAAGCGCTGGATTACCTGACCGACCCGAAACCCACGGTTGAGAAACTGCTGGGCCTGAACCTGAAATGCGGCGAGGTTAATTTGAAGGTGATGGAAATTCTGGATAGCGCCCACACCAGCTCGTATGGGCATCCCACGCCGACCCCGGTGCCGATCACAGCGGTGCAGGGCAAGGCCATTCTGATTTCCGGCCACGATCTCAAGGACTTGGACGTATTGCTCAAGCAGACGGAAGGCAAGGGGATCAATATTTATACGCACGGCGAAATGCTGCCGGCTCACGGGTACCCGAAACTCAAGGCGTACAAACACCTGGTGGGTAACTACGGTGGTGCCTGGCAGGATCAAGCGGAGGAATTCGCGGCGTTCCCCGGCGCGATCCTGATGACCACGAACTGCCTGCAAAAACCGCAGGACAGCTATGCCAAGCGCATCTTCACCTCTGGCCTGGTTGCCTGGCCCAATACCACGCATATCGGCAACCAGGATTTCACCCCGGTCATCGAAGCCGCCCTGGCGGCCCCGGGCTTTGCCAAGACGGAAGAGGAAAAGACCATTCTCGTCGGGTTTGGGCACAACGCTGTGATGCAGGCGGCGGGTGCGGTGGTCGAAGCCGTGAAATCCGGCGCCATCAAGCACTTTTTCCTCGTGGGCGGTTGTGACGGAGCGCGCACCGGGCGCGATTATTACACGGAATTTGCCGAATCCGTGCCGAAGGATTGCGTGATCCTGACGCTGGCTTGCGGCAAGTATCGCTTCAACAAGCTGGACTTCGGCAACATCGGCGGGATTCCGCGCCTGTTGGATGTCGGCCAATGTAATGACGCGTATTCCGCCATCCAGATTGCGGTGGCGCTGTCCAAAGCGTTCAACTGCGGGGTGAATGATCTGCCGTTATCCATGATCATCTCCTGGTATGAGCAAAAAGCCGTCGCGGTATTGCTGACGCTGTTGCACTTGGGCATCCGAAACATCCGCCTTGGACCGACACTGCCGGCATTCGTTACGCCTAACGTGTTGAACGTACTGGTGGAGAAATTCAACCTGATGCCGATCACAACCGTCGAGAAAGATCTCAAGGCTATCATGGGCTGATCCAATTGCGGGAACGTTTTTAAACCAACCAAACGCCAACGGGCGGGGCTATTCAGCTCCGTCCGACTTTTCTTTTTGGTAGCGAAGAATGGGCAAGGAACAAGCTCAGACCTCCTGATCTCGTGGAATTAGCCTGAGCCCGAAAGCTTGAAAACCAAGCGCAGGTCGGTGCTTGCATTCCGGAAGGGGAAGGGGTAACAACTTTAATAGTGATGCGCTATGAATGCTCATGAAACAACTGTTGTTCCCAAGCCGCGCGGGTGTCGCATGGGTTTGTTTGGCTTTACGCTTGGCGTATCCGCCTTGATGTTTGAATTGATGGTCGGTAACTCATGGGGCGTGCCCCATGTCGTAGCGATTCCTTTCGCTGTCTGCGCGGTGCTTTTCAGTCTTGCGGCATGGTGGCGCATCCGGTCCTCTGCGGGTGCCCTGACTGGCCGATGGGCGGCGATCTGGGGGTTGGTATTGGCGGTGGGTGTGTTGGCAAATTTCGGGCGGTTGGTGATGACTGGTGGTGCGATCAACATCGCTGAAAAGCAACGGAATCAGCGTCACTGTGTGAATCAACTGCGGATGATGGATGGTGCCAAGGAACAATGGGCGTTGGAAAATCATAAGACCGCCGCCGATGCCCCGAAAGAGTCTGATATTTTCGGCCCCAAAAAATATATCCCGGCACGATACATTTGCCCCAGTGGCGGCAGTTATTCGCTGAACAGCATGTCGAACAAGCCCGCCTGTAATTTCCCAGACCACACGCTGTAAGCAGCCATCATTGACCGCAATGAGCGGCGACTGGTTTTACTTGCGGTTCGCGCTTTGCCATCGTGAACGGTATTGATCAGGAGGTGGGCATGCGATTATCTGGCACCGCCCGCAATCGGAAAACTGGTGGAACTTGATCCGGCTATCATTGTTACGCTGCCGTCTGGTTTGGAGGCGGGGTATGTTCCCATCGCTACGCGCCAGGAGGCGGCCGAATCGGTAAGGTCTTTTCGATCACACCCGCTTCAGAAAATAACTTTTGCGCAGTTCCTCCAGATCTTTCACCCGGATATTTGCCAGGGAATTCAGCCGGGGGAAATCCAAATCAAATTGCAGCAGGCGGGTGATTTCGTTGGGGACAATCACACAGAACAGGCCGGCCAGGTAGGCCGCCTTGGCCCCGTTCGGGGAATCCTCGATGGCCATGGCTTCCTGTACGGTCAGGCCGAACCGGGAGAGGCCGCACAGGTATAGTTCCGGGGAGGGTTTGGCGTGACTGACATCGTCAATGGTGGTGATGCTGTCAAATAAATGATCCAGCGCGACATGGCGCAACCAGCGGTCCACCCATTCACGGGGTGAACTGGAGACAATGGCCAGCTTGAGGTCCCGGCCATGCGCGTCTTCCACCAGTTCTTTGATGCCCGGCATCGCGGTGCGTTGCGTGAGGACCTCATGGTAATAATCGCGGCGCTGACGATCCAGGGTTTCCCAATCCAGCGTGCGGCCGATGCGCTCTTCCAGGGCGCGCCGGGGATCAAATTTGCCATACTGACTGCCGATGACCACGGCGTATTCCTCCAGCGTGATGGTCTGCCCGTATTCGGCGTAAAGTTTTTGCCAGCCGATAAAGCCGGGCACTTCGGTTTCGAGGATGACACCATCGAAATCGAACAACAATGCCTGCAAGTCGGAAATCGCTTCCATGCGCGAAAGCTTAATCCAGCCGGAACGAATTTTGCCAGCGCGATTATTTCATCCGCGGCTGGGCGACTTGACGTCATGGGAATCCCCAGTACGTTGATGGCAGGGCAAGTTATGAGTATTGATCCATCTGCGGTCTCATCCGGGCAAACGGGCACAGCCAAGTCGGGTATGCCGGTATTGGTCACCGGCGCCACTGGATTTATTGGCCAGGCCGTGGTTGGCGAATTGCGCGCGGCGGGCCATGCCGTGCGCGTGCTGGTGCGGAATCCCGCTTCCGTCGCGAGTCAACAGCTTATGAAAACGCAAGGCGTGGAATTATGCGCGGGAACATTTTCTGATCGCGAATCGTTAAGCAAGGCGGTGCAGGGAATAGGCGCCATCATTCACTTGGTTGGGATCATCAGCGAAGTGGGGGAGAATACGTTCCAATCCATTCATGTGGAAGCCACCCGCAACCTGCTTGCTGCCGCACAAACATTGGACGCACGGCGGTATCTCCACATGAGTGCGTTGGGTACTCGACCACAGGCGGCTTCGCGCTATCACCAGACCAAATGGGCCGCCGAAGAGTTGGTGCGGCAGAGCGGTTTGGACTGGACCATTTTCCGTCCCTCCATTGTCTATGGTGTCCGGGATCAGTTCACCAATTTCTTTGCCCGCATGGCGCGCTGTTCTCCCGTGATGCCGGTGATGGGGGCAGGGCAGGGGAAGTTGCAGCCCATTGCGGTGGAAAATGTCGCGCAGGCATTCGCGCGGGCGCTGACCGAGCCTAGAGCGATTGGGAGGACCTTTGATTTGTGTGGCCCCGAGGTTTTCACCTTTGAACGGTTATTGAGCATCGTCTTGGCTGAGGCGGGGAGAAAACGCGCATTGGTTCATCTGCCGATGCCAGTGGCCCGGATGCAGGCGCGTTTAATGGAATTGATCTATCCCACCCTATTGCGGCGAGCTTCGCCGCTTACCAGTGATCAACTGCTGATGCTGCAAGAGGACAATGTTGGCGACTCGGAAACGGCGCGGGAATTATTCAAGCTGAAGTTTCGCCCGTTTGCGGAGAGTGTGCGTGCCTATCTCAGAATGATACAGTGATGCCTTGACATCAAACCAGATGATGCCATGATGCCTTTATGAGAACAACGCTCGCCATTGACGATGATGTTTTGGATCAAGCCAAGGCCGCCGCCGCCAGACTCCGGACTCCCTTTCGCCGGGTGATCAACGAGGCGTTGCGCAGTGGGCTCCAAACAATTGCGATGCCTGCCAAAAGCAGACCCTACCGCACGCGTCCGCACAAAATGGGGCTGCGGGACGGACGGAATCTGGATAATATTCAGGAACTTCTGGCGCAGGTTGAAGGAGACGGGCGATCGTGATTTTAGTGGATGCCAACATCCTGCTGTATGCCGAGGATACCCTGAGTCCACGGCATAAGCCGGCACGAGAATGGTGGGATATGCAGATGTCCGGCGCTTCGCCGGTGTGCTTGTGCTGGAACACGCTTGATGCGTTCATTCGCATCAGCACCAATCATCGTATTTTCGAGCATCCGCTCTCCCTGGATGCGGCTTTGGCCCGCGTGCAAGAATGGCTAAACCAGCCCTGCACCCGGATTATTCAGCCAACCGAACGGCATTGGATTGTCTTCCAGACCATGTTGAGGAAAAGTCAGGCGGTCGCCAATCTTGTGCCTGATGCGCATCTCGCCGCGCTGGCGATGGAGCACGGTTGTGAGTTATTTTCCACGGATAACGATTTCGCACGGTTTCCAGGCCTGAAATGGAGAAATCCATTGGCGAAATGAAAGGGTACCGCACATTTTGCTCCCACGTTTGAAGCCGTTACTCGACGGCTACGCAATGCAGGCAAATCGTTCCACCAACGCATGGCGCGCGCCTGCCGGAGTCAGTTCACTGCGCATCAAATCAAAGCAGTCTGCCTGCCAGGTGCCAAACGGAGTCGCCTCGTGGGCTGCGATGCGGGCGGCCAGGCTGGCGACATTCCGGGACGACAGAAGTTTAATGCGGCCCAAGGTGAGGTGGCCGGTGAACTCTTCATGATCCGGTGGCGAACCGAAATTCGCGGTTTCCCGGTTGAGCGATTGCCACAGTTGGATCAGAGCATTGGCCGGCTCGCCCTGAACTCCAGCCCACAGCACCCGTGGACGGCTGGGGGTTGGGAAAGCTCCCAGTCCCATCGCGCGCAAGGTGATCGGGTGGTGGCTGGCGGCGGCGGTCCGCAATGCCTGCATCAGTTGCGGCAATTGGCTGGTGGGAACGTCGCCGTAAAACCGCAGGGTCAAATGCATCTGCTCGGGCGATGTCCACCGGATGGATGTGGCGGGAATTTCCCGGCGCAATGCCGCTTGGACCTTCACCAGTTGTTCCCGCACCGCTTCGGGCACCGGAATGGCGGCGAACAGGCGAAAAAACGTTGGGACTTCCCCCGGCATGGTGGGCTTACGGCAAACGCTCGGGGCGCGCCGCCGTGAACAGCCGATACCATTCCACGAGGCTCAATTCGAGGTCGGCAGCCTTGGCCGCTTCGCGAATGCGCTCCGGTTTCGTGGAACCCACAATGGGCACGATGCCGCTGGGATGCCGCATCAATGTTCAAAGTTGGCTAGGCGTTGTTTGGCGAGGCGCATGGGCAGCCAGCCGAGCGCGAGGGATAAGCCCAGAAATCCCAGCGTGCAGAGGGCTTGTATCCACAGCGGCGCGGCGGGCCAGCGGGATGCCCACGGCGAACCCACCGCCAGTACCGCCACGGAGGCAGCGATGTACACAAAGCTCAGCACCAGGCAGAAGGTGCCGCCGAAGCCGCTCACGATTTTGCCGGGATGATCTTCTTTCAGGTTGGGATAGAGCGTGCCCAGGCCCACGGCCAAGCCGTTCAGGGTGAAGGTCATGATGGCGACGATGGCGGCGAAGTAGGCGGTTTTGTCCCAGTTCATTTTCAGCATGCGGCAGGACATGACGATGAGGCCCAGGGTGAGCAGGAGGGAGATGAGGCTGGTCATCCAGAATTTGATGCGCACCACCTGGATCATGCCCAGCGGGGTCATGCCCACAATCCAGACGCGCTTGCCTTCGAGGGAGAATTGCGGGAAGACGAAGCGGGTGGTGAGGGTGGAGAGGTTCAGGGCGCACGCGCCGAGGTTCAGGTAGGACACGAGGTGAACCCAAAAGGGGTTGGCAAGCTGGTTGCTGAAGTGGCGCAGGTTCAGGATGTACACGCCCAGCAGGCCGAACAGGACGATGGTCTGGCCCCATTGGGTGGTGTCGCGCCAGAAGACGCGCAGGTCTTTGATCACGAGCGCGCGGACGTCGGCGGGCATCGGGCGCAGGCCGCCGATGATCCAATCCAGCCAGCCGGGCCGCCAATCCTGGGTTTGGCGGCGCGAGGTCCAGGCGCGAAACCACTCCCATTGGCCGAAGACGGCGCCGCGGCTTTGCACGGCGGAGGCGGCGTCATAGAAGCGGGCGCCGGTTTTGGTGAAGGAAAGGAAGCCCCAGAACAGGGCGTGGCTGAGCAGCACGAGCATGAAGAACAGGGCGGCGGAAAGCGCTCCCTCGGCCCATTGCAACGCGGCGGTGGAGAGCCAGTAGCTTGGCAGGAAGGCCCGTTCGGCAAAGTGGGTTTTGGCGAGCATCTGGTCCAGCATCATGACGACGCGCAGTTCGGCGTTGTCGTCCGGCAACGGTTCCGGCTTCAGCCAGCAGGCCAGCGCGGTCAGGACCACCAGGGCGGTGCCCACCGCCAGCAGTTGGAAGAGCCGGCGCTCCAAGTGGCGTGCCAGCAGCAGGGCCAGGTAGGCGCCCGCCGCGCCCGGCAGCACCAGGAAGAGGGTGATCAGCACCAGGGTGGCGGGATAAAAATGCCACGGCACGCCGCGCGTCAGGCCAAACGCCGCCAACAGCGGGGCGATGAGGAAGAGAAACGCCCAGGAGGCCAGCAGCGCGGACTCGATGAACTTCCAGCGGTAAATGGTTTGAAAGGAGACCGGCAGCGTCAGCAGAAACGACGTCTCGCGGTTGCGGAAGAAGTTGGTGTAGCCAATGACGAGGTTGCTGAACAGCAGCAGAATGAACAGGAACGCGAACAGCAGGAACAGCAGGCGCTCGACGAGCAGTGAACCCAGCCCGGGAAAGGCGCTGACGAATTGCAGCCCCCGGTAGAACAGCCAGAAGGAGAGCCCGAGGTAGCTGACGATGAACCCGGCAATCAGGGCGGTGAGCAACCGGGATTGATCGCGGATCGCCAGCAGCCGCCGCCAGTTCTGCCGCAGGTTGATCGCCGCCAGCAGGCGAAGGGGCGAGCCTGCGGGGATGGGGGAGGCGTTCATGGCGGCGCGCTCAAGGTTTCGGCGTGAGCAGCAGCGCGCGCAGGTTCATCACCGCGCCGGTCACTTTGACGGGCTTCAAGGTGACCACGGCTTCGCCCGTTTGCTCCAGCCGCACAGAGCCGAGTTTGACGGCCTCGAATTTCTCCCAACCGCCGGTGTTGAGCACGGTGCCGGTCAGCGTCTGGTTCCCGATCTTCACCTCGAAGGTGTTGCCCGGCGCCATGCCGGCCAGCAGGATCACCACTTCATAATCGCCCGCCTTGGGGACTTTCAGGGACCATTCGAGCGAGGCGCTGGCATTGTTCCAACTGCCCATGAAATTCTTGCGCGCATCGTAACGCGGGCGGGTGCCCACACCGTTGATTTTGGCGTCGCGCGGGCTGAGGAGCAATTCGTTGGCGGCCAGCACCTCGATGATCTCCGCTTTCTGGTTGCGCCAGATGCCCAGCTTGACGGGTTGTCCGGCGGGGGCGGCGCGGAATAGTTTGAGGAAATCATCGAGCGAGTTGGCTTCCTTGCCATTGCACTTCAGGAGGATGTCGCCGGCCTGCAAACCGGCTTTGGCGGCGGCGCTCGACTTGGGCGCTTCCACCACCGTCACGCCAATCTCACCGGGCAACCCGGCGGCGGAAATCTCGCCGAGGCCAATGACATTTTTCACGGTGGCTCCCAGCCATTGCGCGGTCCGGGCGTCCCGCTGCGATTTGGGCTCCGTCGCCAGAGTCTTGTTGGGATCGGGCAACTCCGGTGTGCGCGCCAGGGCTTTCAGGGCCGGCTTCTGCACGCCGAATTGATCCATGGGGAAATTCTGGAAGCCCAGCTTGAGGGCGGGGGAATCATCCCGGACGCGGTAATCGCCCTTGGCGGCATCCACGAACCGGGCGTCGGCCTCGATGGAATTGGCATCCAGCCCGCTTTGCCCTTGGAAGCCGGTGGCGGGCGCGGGCGTCGTCTGGCCCGGCTTGTGCAGCAGGTTGTAATTGCATTCCTTACCCCACGGTTTATTGACGCGGATCGGGCGGTAAGCGCCGAACATCAGGTTGCGGCGGAAGGTGTCCTGGCTGTTGCCGTACCATACGTGTGGGTGGAAGGAATTGTTGACCATGATGTTGTTTTCGCAAATCCGGTAGAAGCCCTCGCGCAGTTTGATGCCGCCGTTCAGGCAGAGATTGTTGCGGAGTTCATAATTGGAAGAGCCGTCATCCAGGTCAATATCCCAGCCGTGATCGCACCGCCAGCGGTTGTTTCGCAGGATGTTGGGTTTGACGACATCCAACACCGGCAGGTTTTTGTTTTCGCCCAGCGTCACGGTGCCGAGGTCCACGCCTTTTAGTCCCCAGTAACGGTCGCGCCCCCAGGAGTTGAAGGAACCATGATCGCCGGTTTCCTTGACGGTATCAAAGATGTCGCAGAACTCGATGACATGCCCGCCCCAGCAGCCGTCGCCGATGTTGATGCCCGCGCGCGGCACATCGTAAATGGAGCAATGCCGCACGGTGATGCTCTGGGCCATCTCGATCTGCACCGGGGCGGTCTGCTTCTCGACGCGTCCGCTGAGATAGATCAGGCAATCCTCGACCAGGCATTCGGCGGGGTAGTTGTGGGATTTCGGCCCCGGCGTTTTATCAATCGCGGAAAAGTCCTGCCGCTCGTTGTATTCAAACAGCGGATTGCGCACCGCTTGGGGATCGCCCACAAAGGCGACGCCATTCGCGCCGGCGTTGGCAATGTGGCAACCGCGAACTGTTACCCGCCGGTTATAATTGTTCACGAAGACGGCATTGCCACCCACCTGGTCCAGGAAGCAATCTTCCAGCGTGCAATCCTCCGTGCCATTGATAAAAACCGCGCCGCCGCGATACGTGGTCCAATCGCTGCGTAACAGTTGCTCCTTGTTATCCATGAAGGTGCGCGCCGCATGCCGGAACGTCAGGCCCCGGAGGGTTACGAATTTGACCGGCTTATCCATGGTGCCAAGGAATTCCACCAGGTGCCGCAGGCGGACGGCTTCCACGGTGGCTTTGGCCAGATCAAGGCCCGGCGGTGGATAAAAATACAGCGTGCCGGTTTTGGCGTCGTGGAACCACTCGCCGGGGACGTCCAGTTCCTCGAAGATATTCTCCACCATGCGATGCTGGTTATGCATCCCCATGCGGCGATTATTCTGCCAGCCGCCTTCATAGGTGACCTTGTTGTCCGGGCCTTTGCCGGTGATCACGTAATGAAAATCGCCCCATTCAGCGCGATGCATCGCGTGGATGTATCCCCCGCGCGGATCAGCCCAGCGCGCGGCGCGTTCCGGGCTGAAGGCATCGGCGGCAAAGCCGTTGAAATGGCGCACCTGCGGATCAAAGTTGGGATACCGCGCCATGTTTTGTCGCTCCCCGTTGACGAAGAGTTGGTCCGAGGTGAAGTCGCTGGGGACCTTGGCTTTCATGATCCCGTTGCGATACGGCTCCCAGGTCAACGCCAGTTTCTGCCCGCCGCTGATCACCGGCGTTTCTCCCTCGGCGGCCATATAAATCACCGGGGCTGTGGCGGTGCCGGAGTCTTCCGCCGTAAATTTCAAAGTTGCCGGCAGATAATATATCCCGCTCCGCAGATAAACCGTGATGGGGCTGTCTCGTTTGATGGAACGGGCTGCCTGCTGTGCACGTGTCAGAGTGGCAAACGGTTGTTCTTTCGTGCCCGAATTGGCATCATTGCCCGTCGGGCTGACGTAGAATTGCGTCGCGCTCAGCGAAACTTGAAGGGCAAGCGAAATGCCTGCCAGCAGGAACATGCGCATGATTAAACCCGATCAGAGGTTGATGGCCGTATTTTCTCCGGTGTCCCCTAACTCGGCCGCCAGGTCGTCCAGGTTCCAGTTTGAACGCATGTGGCTGAGATTATCCGCCGCCTGTCCGTGCGCCCAGACTCCGTAACGAATCGTCAGCATGGGATTGGTTTGCAGGGCGGATTGAGCCAGCAGCCCGGCCAGGAATCCTGCCAGCAGATCCCCCGCGCCGCCTTGCGCCAGGTGTGGATTGCCGCTGGGGTTCACAAACACGGTTCCCTCGCTGCTGCCGATCAAGCTCAAATACCCTTTCAATACCACATGGCAACCACCGTGCAGGCGGGATAAGTTGTGAACTGCGGTGGGGCGATCTTTCTGAATCTCCGCCGCCGTGCGATGCAACATGCGCGCCGCCTCGCCGGGGTGCGGCGTTATCAAGCGTAATGCCTTTGGGCAAGTTGGGCCCTGTGGCAACCAGTCCAACGCGCTGGCATCCGCGACCACGGGCAAAGGAGATTCCCGCCAGATGCGTCCCATTTTCCGTTTAAAATCATCGGCCAGAGCGGTGCTGGCCAAGCCGGGACCAAACAAGATTGCGTCAAATCCTTGCTCCGTCCAGCGGTCGGTCTGCCAAGCGTGAACCATCGTGGACCGCAATTGGCTGGCGACCGGCCCCAAAATACCCTCCGGCACAATCAGCGTGATCAGGCCGGGTTGGGCGCGTTGCGCCCCCTGAGCTGCCAGCACGGCTGCGCCGTGATAACCCGGGCTGCCGGCGATGATGCACAAATGACCAAAACTCCCCTTGTGCCCGGCCACCGGACGACGCGGTGGAAAACCGCTAAAACTTTCCGGCAATGTCCAATGCAGGTCATTCGTGAAAGGGCAGGGGATCAGCCCAATATCCGGCACCACTTCCAAACGTCCGGTGAATTCCGCTGCGCCACTGGTTACCAAGCCCATCTTGGCTGCACCGAATGTAACGGTTACCGCCGCACGCACCGCCGCGCCGAGCGGTTCACCGGTGTCCGCATTCAACCCGCTGGGCACATCCACCGCCAGAATCGGGAAACCGGATTCATTCAACAACTGCACCAACTTCAGCCAATCCCCTTCCAGCGGACGATTCAGCCCGATGCCGAACAGGCCGTCCACAACCCAAGCACGGTGATGCGGATGGCTGAGCAGCCAGTGTTGGATCGGTTCCAAGGCGACCGCTGGGTCGGCGACTTCCAGCAGGGTGACCAGCCGTCCTGGCAGATGCTTTGCGGCGGCGCGTGCGTCATCGCCGTTATGCCCGCGCCCGGCAAGCACCAGAATGGCGTCCTTTGCGTGGCTGTGGTACAACAATCGTTTGGCGATCGCCTGGCCGGCTTGCTCAATTACGACCACCTGGGAACACCCACTCGCCCACGTCTGATCTTCCCAAGCGCGTACTTGCGCGATATTTAACACTGGTTGCGACATAAAAGTATCCTCATGGTAATGTTACCATGCCCACACTCTACCAAAATCTCCGAGTCTGTCAAAGACTGGGTTTTTGCGGTTCGGTTTCCAGCATGGTCAACTGTTTCAGCCCCTTGCGTTTGGCCGGTTTGCTGAAGCCTTTCCAGGCCAGGCGGAACCGGTTGAAACAAGGCCCGATCACCTTTTCCGGCAGGCGTTCTACCAGCCAATGAAGCCAGCGAGAACGGCAAACCAAAAAGATGGTAAAAATAACCAACTCGACTAACACCCGGCTGACCGGCAAAGGCACGGGCCGCAACCCGTGATCGGGCGCCTTTAGCCCCAATCGTTGTCGAATTCGGTTGCGAACGTAGGAGCCGCGTTTCTTGAAATCAATCATGTGCCCATGCATCTCGGCGGCTTTGAGGGGCTCGACCTCTTCCGCCACCAATTCACCGTGCTGGATCATCTCCGCCACAATGGCCTCCATGGCTGGAGTGCGGGTCAAGACCACCGAGTAGCCGCCACCTTGTTGTTCATATTGAGGCGACCAAGCGTCGCCGGCGGACAGGTCACAGAACTCGTTGGCAAAATCCATCCCTTGCAGGCTGTTCTGGGTGATGAAGAAGGGGATGAGGTAATTATAATAGAATTTGAGCGAGCGAATGACGCGACCGGATTGGGTGCGAATTTCTAGATAGCCCGGCCATTCCCCCGCCCGCCATTGCAAGGACACCACCGGGTCATTGGCGGGCACCCCCCAGGAACGCAGGAAGGAGTGGATGGCGGCTGGATAAAGCGCTGTGCCGGTGTACGGCCCCAAAACAAACTGGATTAATTTCGCCTTGGGATGGCCGGCCAATTGCAGACGGCGTAAAGCGGCGGCCTGATCAGGCAAACAGGTGATGGCATAGCGCTTGCCATCCTCCAACAGCGGCAGAATATCCAGAACGCTCACGGGGATATAAACCGATTGCGAGCAAGCGCGCAGAGCGTCCACCGTGCCGGCGAGAACCACCCGGGCCTGCTCGGGTGAGGGGAGGCCCTGGCGGACGACAATCGCGGCATCCACCTTGCCGCTGGCAAGCAGGTGGACCAGCACGCGCGTAATGACTCCGCCCGAGGAGGAACCACGCCTTATTTCCGGATCGGCGGCATAGGCCACGCGCGCCTTGACCACCGGGCCAAGCAACCAATTCTCCGGGAGTTTGCCATAGTGCTGGCGGTAAAGATCGGCATAACCAACCCCTTTTCCCGGACAGGCTTCCCAAGCCAGTTCGGGCAAGGCCATGGTGGAATCAAACACTGGAACCGGACCATGGGGCGTGTATTCCATGCGCGTCTTGGACGCTGAGAATGCACAGCAGGCGCCGCAGCCGGTACAAATACCCGGCTGCACAACTTCATCAAATAACCGCTGGGCGACACTGGTTGGCATGTGCGAAGCGAATAGACCTTGCCAGGATTAATGAAGCAAGTTCAAAGAATAGTAGTATTTGCAAACCCAATCACTATGGGGTGTCGTCACTTGGCTGTGAATGCACCGCTTTCAAGTTGAAGGCGTTTACCGGTTCGCTGAAGCCCTTGAGGGTCAGCGGGGGGATGGTCTCGACGGTAATGATCGAGCCAAGTTTTTCCGTGGTTTTTTGATCCACCATGATTTCCATGCGGCCTGCCACTGAACAAAGCCGGGATGCCAGGTTCACGCGTGCGCCAATCACGGTGTAAATCATGCGGTCGGTGGAACCCATGCATCCCACCACCATGTCACCGGTGGCAATGCCGATGCCGATATCCACCGCGTAACGGCTGGTTTGGTTCAGTTTCACCCGTTCCTGGATCATTCGCACGGCACACCGCGCCGCCTGATAAGCGTCTTCACCCGTACGATGCGGCGCACCAAAGAGCGCCATGACCAAGTCGCCCACAAACTTATCCACCACCCCGCCGTGTTCATAGACCACCTGGGTCATGATCGTCATATGCTCATTGAGTAACTGCACGATTTCCCCGGCTGGCATGTCATGCGTCAGTTCCGTAAAGCTGCGAATGTCGCAGAACAGCACTGTGACCTCGCGCAACTCGCCGCCGAGTGAAAGTTTTCCAGAGGTCAATTCCGCCACCACGTTTTTATCCGCCACCACATTCAGCACGCTGCGATACCGTTCTTTTTCCGCCAGCCCCTCCGCCATTTCATTGAAGGACATGACCAGCCGCCCCAATTCGTCATGGCTCCGCACCGGCACCTTCACATTGAAATTGCCTTTTTCAATCTCCACCGTGGCAGACGCCAGTTCCGAGATGGGCACCGCGAGACTGCGCGCGACAAACAGGCTGACGAACAGCGCCAACGACAGGGCAAACATGCCCGTTCCGGCAATCATGTAACGTAATTCGCGCCGCTCTTGCACCGCCGGGGCCAGTGAATACAGGCACACCTGATAGGCGGGCAGCAACGTGGATTCCGGGTTTAACCGATCAAAAACGACATGATATTCATCGTGGTGATATTTAAACAAAAAGGATTGGTGTTCATCGGCAGATTTGCCAGCTCGTTTCTCGATTTCCACCCCCAATTTCGCTCGCATATCCTGATCCAGCAACGAAGAATAAATCTGACCATCCAGCCAGATACCACTGAACAACTCTGCCCCATCGCTCAGCCGGCTCAAAAGATTCAAGTCGCGTTCCAATTGATCCGAAAAAGCAAACCCCATCACCAGCACGCCCACCGGGCGGTTGGACTTATCCTTGAGGGGGGTAAAAATCACTTCCCGCACCCGGGCATTGCTTCGCTCCGGCTCTGGCGGAGCCAGAAAACCGACCTGTTGCCGATCCTGGCGCAGGATGGTTGTGGCCACGCTGGTGATCCTGGGCAGTGCGCGTCGTTGCAGGTTCGCCGAGAGCAATCCCGGCTTGTTTTCCATGCCGCGCACAATCTGCATGTGACTATCGAGAAAAAAGAAGAACGGGTCACTGTCATTGCGGGCGAGTGGTGCGGATACCAGGTTGGTGGTCATGCCGAAGCGCCGCATTGCATTCTTCATCGGTTTCTTTGCATCCGGTGGCGGTGCGGCTGCTTTCCAATCTTTCAACCGCGACATGGCGTCTCCCAATTGAAGCTGGGCCAACCGGTTCATCAAGTCAGCCGGTTGTTCCCCGCGATCCGCCCGATCCATCCGGACGGTGCCTTTGAGAGCATCCAAAAAGACATCATTGGTGGCAACCAGTTTTACCAGATTTTGCGAGGCTTCCCGCGCCAGCCGCAACGGCTCGTCGTGTTTTTGCACCAGGAACTCAATGCGCGAATTAAACTGATCCCGGAAAATGTCCTCGTACAGCATTTGCACGCGCCACTCCGTCACCAACAAGGTAATACCCACCACCCCAATTACCAGGAACGACATGGTCAACAGCAACTTGGCGCGAAACGTCAGATTCATGTCGCTACTTCAATTTGACGAGGCGCAACGAATCGAGATCAAACCATGACTGGCCTTTGCTCGCCCGGAGTTCGCAGACCAAAACGACTTCCGTAAAACTGCCCCCGGCGTCAAACTCGAATCCGAGTTTCTGCCACGTCGCGCTGCCTTCCAGGCCGTTCATGTTTACCCGTTTGCCGCCTGAGATGCGCAGGCCGGCCCCCCGTCCGGCATCATCCTTCAACGCGGTTATATTGGCTCCTTTGACCATCCCTTCAAAACGATAACGCCCGCCCTCCAATTGAATTTTGGCCCGCCATGAGGCGCTGGATTCGGCGTTGGCTTGGACACTTAAGGCCGTCTTGCCATCCACGTTTTTTAGCAGTTCCAACTTGGCCGAACCACCTTCCTGCGCTTCCCAGTTTATGCGGTCCAATTTGGCCGCTCCTTGAATGAATTTGAGCCCGGTTGGCACCGGCTGGTTCAACTGGCGGGCAAGGGAATTGGCGCGACTGACAATCCGGTCGCGCACGTTATTGATATGGTTTGCATACTCCTTGGCCGCGTTGGGATTGGAGATGGCCAACTCGGCTTTCACCCTGCCACCGATTTCCGCCACCAGGTTGGTCAACACCTCCAGCCGATACACATTCGTGAACAAAGGCAGGTAGGTCTCGTCATAGAGCGCTTTGCCTTCAGGAGTATTATAGACCGCCTTGGCAACCAGTGCATTGATACCAGCATTATAGGGCGCATTGGCTTCGCCAAACATCTGATCCATGCCATGTGGTATAAAAACGGCCTTGCCCGAACCAGGCTCGAAGTAGATCCGGTAGTTATTGCGATTCATCATGTAACAGTCCCAGTCCCACACCATATTCTCTAGCGCCATATAACGAACAAAACGAGGCACGTCGAGCACCTGTTGCAATCGTTGCCAGCGTTTGATCGCGTCAGGCTCCTGAGCCGCTTGCGCTAAGGCTTTGACATCCGAAAGATCATCGGGGCCGGACCCGCACATGCGTTCCAACTTATCGGTTATCTCGCGGCAGAAGCCGCCATCGTACAGGTTGCCATCCTTTTGTTTATAAAACAGTCCCACAAAATCCTTGTTGAATCCTTCCTTGAGGACGTACACCCCCAGCTTGCGATCATTCAACTGTACCGTCGCATGCGTTACTCTGGCCGCCGGGATATTCACCGTGCGAAACATTTCTCCGCAGATGTATTCCGTCATCAGGGCCGGGTCTTGCACCGAGTTGTTCAGGTGGATTTTTCGCAAGCCAAAGAAACGCTGGTCGGGAACAAACTTGTCGAAGTTCAACGTCAAGGCCGGCTTGTCATCCACGTTGCGAAAACTGCCAGCCGAGCCTTTCAGGTGAACCGCGACATTTTTAAAGACCTGCCCATCCACCGTTACGGTGGCGGTAGTGTCATGCCGGGCCTCCTTGCGCAAGTTATCCAGTGCGGCCTGGGATAGTTCGATGCGAAAATGCCGCACCATCTGGTTGGTGAAAAGTTCGGCTCCGGGAACCGGCTTACTAGGATGCGCCTTCGCGGAATTTGTCGAGCCTGTAAGGGGACCAGCTTCCCTATCCTTATCTTTCTTTTTGGCTGAGAGCGTTAAACTCCCGCCAACCAGCAAGGTTAGCGCTACCAGCAACCAGCGATATAAAAATATGTGCATTTGTAACAATCCAGCCAGCCAAGCCGGACCTGCCGCACAGCGTGACCAGCGAAGCCACGCGCCGAAGACCCTGCCTTTTGTCCACTATCCCTGACTCATTGGGTTCATCCGTCTCGTCCCTCGGTGGCTACAAAATCTGGTGAGCCGTGCGGCTTAACGTGTGCCCGGTTTGGGCATCCACATGTCCTGCCATTTTAAATTTAATTCATCCACCATCTGGAAACAGTAATCCAACCGGCCGATATTTTTATCGGTATTGTTCGTACCGAATGTGAATTTGACGCCGGCTTGCTTCGCCAGCTTCAAAAAAGCCGCACTGGGCAGTTTGCTTCGGCTATTAATTTCAATGGCAATTCCACGTTTGGCGGCGGCGTCCACCACGCGTTGCATGCGTTCCGGTGTCCAAAGCTGGTCATACTGCGGTGCCAATTGGGCGGGCAGATACGTTGGGTTTACGTAGATATCAATCGGTTCCGTGCTCAGAATTGTCACCGTCCGGCTCACCAGCATTTTCATGAATGCCTCAGCATCTGGAATCTCCCCCACCTCTTCCTTGATCCACAGGCGCATGCGCTTGCCGCTGTCGTCCACCACGGTCATGGCATCCGTAAAAACATAATCAAACTTGGCGCGCGCCGCCGGTGAAAACAGATTCACCCACTCACGTCCTTCCGCCTGCATCCCAATAAACACCGGCTGGCCTTCCATGCTTTTCAGGTACGCCTCAATTCCGGTGTCATTCGTCACGGCAAAGTTTAAGCCGCAGTTCACCGCGATTCCGTTAAATATGCCGGTCTTTCGCGACTCCGCCCGCACCTCGTCCACCGTCAGTCCCCCTTTCAGATGCGTGTGAAAATTGATGACCGGGAAGTTATCCTTCGCCAAAGCAACGATCCGTTGTTCGTAAGCATCAAAGGTGATGACTGGATCGGTATCCGGCAAATCATCTGGTAATGGCTGCACCCGAATATTTTTAAAAAACGTCCGGCTCTTGGGATCGTGCCCCTGCAAAGCGAACGTACCCCGGGAAAGCCGGCGGCCCGGTTGTTTAGGGTTAAACACCGGATTGGACGGTTCCACGTAATCCACCACCAGCGTATCGTTAAGTAGAATTTGAATGCGCTTACCCCGGACTGAGATGTGCATCTTGAACCACTCCTCATCCTTTATTAGTTGCTTATAGACGTTGCGAATGCCGTACAGACTCCCCGTTTTCTTCAATTCCCGATAATTCTCCTCGCCGATATGCGTGTTGCTTACTTGCGCTTCAAACCCTTTCTGGGGAAAGCCATTCTCCTGATACTCCGTATGGAAATAGACACCGGAGTTGGCGCCCGGTTTGGTCAGTATCTCGCATTCCAACTCGAAATTCTTGAAGTCCGCCTTGACCTGTTCAGTGCCGGTGAAAAATAAGTGCGAGCGCGGACCTTCCACAGCAATCATGCCTTGTTCCACGCGGAAGCTGCCTGGCTTTTCACTCGCCTTCCAGCCATTCAGCGTCTTCCCGTCAAATAAGGATACCCAATCCGCGCCAGAGGCGGACAGGATCGTGGTTGCCAACAGGCAGGCCAATGTACGTGCCAAATTTGTTTTCTTCATTTTTGTGAACCGGATTTTGAACGCGGCCACTGAATAATCAAGCCAAGAAACGACTATAAAAAAGTTCCGTGGACCGAAATCCACGGAACTTGTGCATCACACTAATCTTCAACCCGCAACCCTGCGGCAGGCAATATCTTACGCCGACACTGGCCATTTACCGGATCGGCGAACCGCCGGCTTGGGATGGTCTTTGATCTTGGCGGTAAAGCGTTCCAAGTCCTCTTGTGGCAGGGAATAATCCGTCAGTAATCCTTGGAAATATTTATGATACCCCACCAGGTCCATCAGCCCGTGACCGGACCAATTGAACAGGATGACTTTTTCTTTGCCTTCCTCGCGGGCTTTGACCGCTTCATCAATGGCACACGCGATGGCGTGCGAGGTTTCGGGGGCAGGAATAAAACCTTCGGTGCGGGCGAACATCACCGCTGCCTCGTAGCACTTCAATTGGTGAACCGCCCGGGGCGTGGCCAACCCTTCCACCACCGCCTGGCTGACCAACGGAGACATGCCATGATACCGCAAACCGCCGGCATGGATGGGGGGTGGCATAAACTCGTGGCCAAGCGAATGCATGGGTAACAACGGCGTCATCTTGGCAATATCGCCGTGATCGTATGAGAACGGCCCGCGCGTCATCTTGGGGCAGCTTTCGGGTTCCACCGGGATGATGGTGATGTCGGCTCCATGGATCTTATCGCACATGAATGGGAACGAGAGACCTGCGAAGTTGGAGCCACCACCCGCACAACCGATCACCACATCCACCTTGCGTTCGCCGGCTTTCGCCAATTGTTTTTTAGCTTCGAGCCCGATGATGGTTTGATGCAACATCACATGGTTCAGCACGCTGCCCAAGCCGTACCGGGTCTGGCCGGTCGTATCCGTCACTGCGGCTTCGATGGCTTCCGAAATGGCAATGCCCAGCGAGCCGGGAGTGTGCGGGTCCTGTTCCAGGATCGCGCGGCCCGCCACGGTTTCATGGGACGGGCTGGCCACGCAGGTGGCACCCCAAGTCTCCATCATCATTTTGCGGAATGGTTTTTGATCAAAGCTGATGCGCACCATGAATACTTTGCAGTCCAGCCCGATCAGGGAACACGCAAACGCGAGCGCGCTGCCCCATTGCCCGGCGCCGGTCTCCGTGGTCATTCGTTTGATGCCAAATTGCTTATTGTACCAGGCTTGGGGCACGGCGGTATTGGGCTTATGACTGCCAGCCGGAGAGACGCCCTCGTTCTTATAATAAATCCGGGCGGGAGTTTTGAGCGCGGCTTCCAGGCGCTTGGCGCGATACAGCGGGGAGGGCCGCCACAGCGCCAGTAATTCCAGAATTTCTTCCGGAATCTTCACCCAGCGATCCGTACACATTTCCTGCTCGATCAGGTTCATGGGGAACACCGGCGCGAGCATTTCAGGTTTGATGGGCTGGCCGTCGGGTCCTAGCGGCGGCAACATGGCATTCGGCAGGTCGGCGGCCAAGTTGTACCACTCACGAGGTATCTCGCGGTCCTCAAGAACGAATTTCGTATCAGACATAGTTGTTATTTTTTTCTATTAGGCTGCGTGGATTTTTTGTCGCTGATTCCCCGGCACTTGTCAAGCGGGGGTTGAATAATTAGGCAAATATTGTGCGTGCTTATCGCCGGCAGGTGACGTATGTTAGGGGAACGATATGCCATTTCGCGCACTTGGCCTTGAGGCCAATATCCTTAAAGCGGTCCAGGAAGCTGGATATACCGAACCAACGCCCATCCAGGCCGCAGCCATCCCGCAAATCCTTGCGGGCCACGACCTCATTGGCATCGCCCAGACCGGCACCGGCAAGACCGCCGCGTTTGTGTTGCCCATTCTGGACAAGTTGATCAAAACCCCGGTCGGCGGACGCCGATGCATTCGCACTTTGGTCGTTGCTCCCACCCGGGAACTCGTGGTCCAGATCGAGGAAAACGTGCGGGCCTACGCCCGGCACCTCCCTTTGCGCATGGCCACCGTCTATGGTGGGGTCGGGGAGCGCCCGCAAATCCAGGCGCTGCGATCCGGGGTGGATCTCGTTGTGGCCACGCCTGGCCGTTTGCTGGATCTGATGAACCAGGGCTATGTGGATTTCGCCGGGCTGAACTTCCTGGTTCTGGATGAGGCCGACCGCATGTTGGACATGGGGTTCCTGCCGGACATCCGGCGCATTGTCAAAGCGGTGCCGCGCCAGCGTCAGACGCTCTTATTTTCCGCCAGCCTCTCCCGCGAGATTGAAGGGCTGACGCATGAGTTTCTCCGCGCTCCCAAGATCGTGCAGATTGGCCGCCGCGCCAATCCCGCCGAGACGGTCACCCAACTGGTCTATGAAGTGCCGAAGCACCTCAAGCCCGCCCTGCTGCTGCACCTCCTGGACAATCCGGAACTCAACATGGTGCTGATTTTCTGCCGGATGAAGCACTCGGCGGATCGGCTGGCGCGCACGCTGGAAAGTCATGGCATCCGCACCGCCACTCTCCACTCGAACCGCTCGCAAAACCAGCGGCTCAAGGCGCTCAAGGATTTTAAATCGGGCGTGGTGCGTGTGCTGGTGGCCACGGATATTGCCGCGCGCGGCATTGATGTGGACGGCATTTCGCACGTGGTCAACTTTGATTTCCCCATGCATTCGGAGGATTACGTTCACCGCATTGGCCGTACCGGGCGCGCCCACGCCGTGGGGGATGCCATCAGCTTTGTGACGAACGAAGACCGCGACGGATTACGCGCGCTGGAGCGTTTCATCGGGCGGGGCATTGTGCGCAAACGCGCTGAAGGATTCAACTACGATACTCCGAGCACCCTCGGTTTTCAGAAGGAGCAATCGGATCGTCCCGCCCGCTCGCACCCCCAGCGCGGTAACGCCTCGCACCAAGGCGGCGGGCAAAAGCGGGTCCGCACTGGCCACACCAACCGGTGGCGCCGCTGATCGAAATGCTTTGAACCGGCACTGACGGCGCTCACTCTGAGTCCCGTCAGCCTTTGGGCCCTTTTTCGGTGGTGTCCTTGCCCTGATACTTGCGCAGTTGCGTATCGACGAGGATCTGATCACCCGTTTCGACGAATAATGGCACCATGAGTTCCAGGCCGGTTTCCAGTTTGGCAGGCTTCCAGTTGGAGGTGTTGCCAATGCGAACCGGCGGATCTGTCTCCACGACTTTCAGTGATGTCGAGGGCGGCAGGGTGATATCCAGGAATTTACCGTCCAGAAAGAGGGCGGTGTACTCCTCGTTTTCCTGAAGGAACCAGCGGCGGTCCCCAATATGTTCGGCATGTAAATCCAGCTCCTCATAGGTTTCCGCATCGGAGAACATGAAGGATTCTCCCTGCTGATAGCTGAACTGGACCCGGCGGCGCTGCAATTCGGCCAGGGGCAGGCGTTCATTCTCGGCAAAAACCTTGTCAACGACTTTGCCCGTCTTGAGATTGCGCAGGCGGCTGTGCAACTTATGACGTGTTTGCGCCGTACCCGAGACATGGAAGTCCTCGATTTCCTGCGGGGCGCCATCGAGCATCAACACCATGCCGCGTTTGAATTCGGAGGATAAAACAGTTTGCATAATATATTTTCAGCATGGTACCGCCTCCATCGCTCACTTCCAATGTCTAACTATGGAAATTTTCGCTGTGTGTTTGCGCTTGCGTTGGGCGGGAGACATTCTTAACGTGCGTCTATGCAGAGTATGCAATATTATCCGGTACTGATGCTGGCCCTTTTGGCGGCTGGCACGGCAGCGTTCATACTGATTGCCTCGGTCGTCATTGGCCGCCTGGCCAACCGGAATATCCGCCGAACTCCCACCAAGGATATTCCTTACGAATGCGGCATGATTCCCATACAGGGGAAAAGCACCCGCATGAACGTGAAATTCTACCTGGTAGCGATGCTGTTCATTCTGTTCGATATCGAAGTGGTGTTTCTGTATCCCTGGGCCGTGGTGTACCGGGATATGCTCGATGATCCCGCCACCAAGAACCTGATTTTCACCGTGATGCTGACGTTTATGGGCATTCTGCTGGTGGCCTACGTGTATGCCGTGAAAAAAAAGGCGTTCGATTGGAAGAGTTAATCGGCAATTGGATACTGCCGGACGGCTTAAATATTAAACCAACAAGACTATGGCTGATACGATCAAATTCGGTACTTCCGGCTGGCGCGGTCTCATCGCCAGGGATTTCACTTTTGCCAACGTGCGCCTGGCGGCGCAAGGGATAGCGCAGTATTTGCGCGCGGAACTGGATAACCCGCAATCCTCCATTTACGGGCGCGATCCGGTGGTGATCATGGGGCATGATACCCGTTTTCTGGGGCACGAGTTTTGTCTGGCCGCGGCGGAAGTGATGGCCAGCCTGGGGCTCAAGCCGGTGTTATGCGAGCGCGACGCGCCCACACCGGTCATCGCGCATACCATTCGGGTGCGTAAAGCCATCGGTGGCATCAACATGACCGCCAGCCATAACCCGGCCGAATATCAGGGCCTGAAGTTTTCCACCGCTAACGGCGCACCGGCGGCTCCGGAGGTCACCAAGCAGATCGAGGCCAACATCCGCGAGTTACAGGCGCAGAATTGGACCTTCCAGGCCAGCGTCGTTGGGACGTATTCCTGCAAGAGCATTGATCCCCAGCCGGCCTACTTTAAACAAATCCGGAAACTGGTGAACTTTGAGACGATCCGTAAAGCCAAGCTCAAGCTGGCCGTCGAACTCATGTACGGCACCGGGCGCGGCTATCTGGATTTCCTATTGCAGGAGGCGGGGGCCAAAGTGACCGTCTTCCATAATGAACTCAATCCCCTCTTTGGCGGGCACCATCCCGAACCGAATGCCGAAGGCATGAGCGAGGTGGCCAAATTCATCCGTTCCGGCAAAGCGCAGCTAGGCTTAGGATTAGATGGCGACGCCGACCGCTTTGGCATTGTGGACAAGGACGGCACATGGCTGACGCCGAATCAAATCCTGGTGCTGGCGTTGTATCATTTGAAGAAGAATCGCGGCTGGACCGGCGCGGTGGTGCGCACCGTTCCGACCAGCCACCAGGTGGATGCCGTGGCGGAAATGCTGGGCGTCAAGGTTCATGAAACCCCGGTGGGCTTCAAGTACATCGGCGCTTTGATGGAAAGCGAACCGATCATCGTGGGTGGTGAGGAATCCGGCGGGCTGAGCGTCAAGGGACATGTGCCGGAAAAAGACGGCGTACTGGCCTGCCTATTGATGGCCGAATTGGTGGCCACCGAGCGGAAGTCGTTGGGTCA
This sequence comes from Verrucomicrobiota bacterium, assembly GCA_037139415.1. Lineage (NCBI taxonomy): Bacteria > Pseudomonadati > Verrucomicrobiota > Verrucomicrobiota bacterium. The sequence goes on from JBAXGN010000062.1 coordinate 32,349, forward strand.
AATCCTCAAAGACCTCGCCAAATCCTGCGGTGAATTTCACACCACGCGTATCAACGTGGCGATTCCGGCGGACAAGAAAGAAGCGCTGCTGGCCACGCTGGCGAAGGGCATGGAGAAATTTGGTCCGTTCAAGGTCGAGCAGTTCATCACCACTGACGGCTATAAATTCCTGCTGCCGAATCGCGAATGGGTGGCCTTCCGAGCGAGCGGCACTGAGCCGTTGATCCGCTGCTACATCGAAGCCCGTTCCGGCGCGCAGATGAAGAAGCTTGAAGGTGTGGCGAAGAAGATTTTGCTGGGGTAATCGCCGGACCGTCGGCAGCAGTCCAACCTCTGATTGGTAAGAGCGCCTTGGTCACCTTGCCAAGGAAGACGATGCGCCTGCTCTGGCGGCAGGGTTCCCTCTTTTTTTTGGATGCCCAAAAACATCTAGGAACCGGTTGATTCTCCGTTGGCCTGCCATTATACTGAACTTCATGTTATCGAATCCTAACGCACATCTCTCGGACGTCCAGTCAGTGTACGCCGGCGCAGAAGGCCGGCTTTGGGAACTGATCATGGGCGAGCAAATCCACATCGGCGGTTTTCAATCCTCATTGGACCTCGCCATGCGCGCCCAACTCAGCGCGGGGCAGCAAGGGGTGGACCTTTGCTGTGCGCTGGGCGCCGGGATGCGCGCGCTCGTGCGCTTCTGCAAGGTGGCCCGCATGACCGGCGTGGATGCCACTCCGGCGATGTTGGAAAAGGCCGGGCAGCGCTGCGCACAGGAGGGTTTGGCGGCGCAGATGACTTTTGTGCAGGCGGACGTGTGCGCCACCGGTCTCCCGGCGGGCCAGTTCGATTTTGTCTGGGGCGAGGACGCCTGGTGTTACGTGGAGGATAAAAAGCGCCTGATTGCCGAGGCGGCCCGACTCGTGCGCCCCGGCGGCACCATCGCCTTCACCGATTGGTGCGAAGGTCCCACGCGCATGACGTCGGAAGAAGCCGCGCGTTACCTCGGCTTCATGAAGTTCCCCAATGTGCTGACGCTGCCGGAATACAGCGCGCTGCTCGAAGCCAACGGCTGCACCGTGGCCCTCGCCGAGGATACCGGGCGCTTCCCGAAATACGTGCCGCTGTATCTGAGCATGATCGAGCAGCAGCTCACGTACGACGCGCTCAAGATCATCAATTTCGACACCGCCCTCGCCGGGGCGTTGACGGGCGAGATGCGCTTCATGCAATCGCTGGCCGAAGCGGGCAAAATCATCCAGGGCATCCTCGTCGCAAAAAAGACCTGATTCTTGGACGTACTGCTTACCAGCCCCTGGCTTCCCGCCGAATGGATCGCCGCGCATGATCTCGCGCCGCGCGGCGTGTGGGCGCTGAACCCGCCGGAGGCCGTCGCCCTCAAGGCGGGCGTCTGCGCCTTTGCGCAGGGGGCGCTGCAATGGGCCGGGGCCGGCGCGGAGGGCGCCGCCGTCTTTGCCTCCTCCTGCGATCAACTGCGGCGCGCCGCCGATGAAGTCGCCGCGCGGAACGCGGCCCGCACCTTTCTATTTAACCTGCCCGCCACCTGGCAGACCGCCGCCGCCCGCCAAATGTATCGCGCGGAAGTCGCGCGCCTGGGTCGGTTCCTCGTCGCGCTCGGCGGTTCCGCGCCGACGCCGGAAAAACTGGCGCAAACCTTCGCCGCCTATCAGCGCGCGCGCCAGCAACTGCTCGCCGCTCAACCCGCTTGCGCCGCCCGCGCCTGGGCCGAAGCCGTGGTGCGCTTTCACGCGGGCGACCCCGTGAACGCGCTGGAACCCTCCGCCCCCGCCGATCCCCGGCGCGCCGCTGCGGGCGTACCCGTGGCGTTGGTGGGCGGGCCGATGCTGCCCGCCTATTTCAACCTGCTCGACGCGCTGGAGGCCGCGGGCGGGCGCGTGGTGCTCAACGCCACCGAGGCCGGCGAACGCAGCCTGCTCGCGCCTGCTCCGGCGGACGCGCCTGTGCTTTCCCGCGACGCCCTGGCCGATTTTTACCTGGACCGCTGCGCCGATGTCTTTCAGCGCCCCAACACCCGCCTCTACGCGTGGTTGCGCGAGCGCCTCGCCGCCCGCGCCGTGCGCGGCCTCGTGTTGTGGAGCTACTTTGCCTGCGACCTCTGGCGCGCCGAACTCCAGAGCCTGCGCGAGGCCTTCGACCTCCCCGTGCTGCTCATCGAGCCCGACGCCATGCACGGCGATTCCCCGCGCCTGCATACGCGGCTCCAGGCCTTCGTGGAGATGCTGCAATGAACGCCGCGCCGCGCCAGATTTCCCTGCCGGAATGGGACGCCCGCCACGCGGACCTGGTTCGCCAGGGCTTGCGCGAGCCGTGCTACGGCGGCCCCCTCGGGCGTCACCTCGCTGCCGAGGGCGACCTGCGCCTGCGCCATTTGCGCTTCGATAATTCGGCGGCGGCCTTGCGCCTTTGGAATTTTCTGCTCACCGAGAACCAGCGGCTCCACGCGGCCCGCCAAAGCGGCGAACTCATCGTCGGCACCATGAAAGACCTTGGCACCGTGCCCGTGATGGCGTACGCGCTGCCCCGCGTGCGCGCGTTCTATCCCGACGGCGCGTGGTGGACTCCCTGCCTCATGGAATGCAGCGATGGCCTCTTGCAACAGGCCGAACGCTGCGGTATTGACGCCGCGTTCTGTCCCGTGCGCGCGATGCTCCCGGCGTTCGTGCACGGCGGGCATTTCCCGATCCCGGACCTCCTGATTTGCAGCGCGGGTGCCGTCTGCGATGATTTCACCGCCATTGCCCAGCGCCTGGAGCATCTGGGCTTCCCGATCTCCTGGTGGGAAATCCCCCGCCGCCGCGCGCCCGATCCCGGCGAGCCCGCCTGCCTCCTGCCCGGCGGATTCCTCGCCCCGCAGACCCAGGTGGACTGCGTGCGCGGGGAATTCCAGCGCCTGGCCGCGCTATTGGGGCAGCGCGCCGGGCAACCCCTCGATGACGCCGCGCTGGCCAACGGCATCCGCCAGGCCAACGTCATTCGGCGCTTGTTGGCCCGCCTGCGGCAGACCGTCCATGCCGGCGCGGGCGCGGCGCTGCCCGCCCTCGAAATGCTGATCGCCGAGATGCTCGCCATCCACTTCTGCTCCGATCGCCTCGAAACCGAAGCCGTCCTGACCGATCTGCTGCGCGAAGCCGAGCGCCGCGCCGCCGCTGGACACTATGCGATTGCGTCGGGTGCGGCCCGCGTCTATTGGGTGAACCCCGTTGCGGATTTGCGCCTCATGAATTGCCTGGAAGAACTGGGCGGCCGCATCTGCGGCACCGAATACATGTTCACCCACGCGCTGGATGTCATCCCCGAAGATTTGCCGCCGTTGGAAGCCCTGGCGCGCACCACCCTCGCCGATCCCATGATCGGTTCCGCCGCCGACCGCGCCCGGCGCATCCTGGCCGAATGCCGCGCCGCGCGGGCCGAGGCGCTCGTGATCGCGCGCATCCCCGGCGCGAGCCATTGCGCGCGCGAGGGCGAAATCATCGCCGCATGCGTGCAGCGCGAACTCGGCATCCCGTGCCTCGAACTCGAAATCCCGCCCGTGGCCGACGCCCTGCTGCAAACCCTCAAAACCCGCCTCCAAGCCCTGATCGAGACCTGCCACACCCGCCGGAGCTGAGGCATCATCCCGCAAGGGATGAAATTACGCACCCACGCTCACGGAATCACGAAACGATTCGTGGCGACGCCGCTGGATTGAAGTTGGCTATTTAGGTTGGTGATTGATAATTGCCGAACACTGCCATCCGCCAAACCGACGTTTCCGCACTGGTTGTGCATTTTACCGTCCCAAGCCAGATTGTCATTGGTCGTCACAATGGACAGCCCGGGAGCAACGGGCTTGTTGTTTACCATCAAATTGTGGTCGCCAATTAAAATCGAGGCCGGCTTGGTTTCATTGGCTTCAAGGTTGACGAAATAACTGACGTTGCTCCGGGTTAACTGGTACCAACTGGTAGTGGCTTTACGTTCCTTATCAGTCGGGCAAGTCAATACGGTGGGGGAACCGATTTCATTGCTGGCAATTTGAAAATGCACCGCTGGGGTCATCATTGCTACCAATTCCATTGTCCCTGGGGAATTGCTCCCCACGGCATTTGTGGAGACCTGCCAGGGAAACCGATCTTCGTAATCATTACTCCACATACGCAATCCCAGTCCGATCTGCTTATGATAACTAACGCATTGGATCCGCTGCGCTTTGTGTTTTGCACTAAGAAGGTTTGGGATGAGGGCCAGAAAGATCAGGGATAAAACCGCCAGCACCACAAATACCTCGATTAACGTCATCCCCCTCATCCCCACCTTCCGCCTCCATCTCCCACCACCTCCGCACAAAATCTCCCGTCTGGCGTGATCGCCTTGCGGGGTTCGCGGTTGTTGGCACTCATTGCTCATGGGTTTTAATAAACCACAATTGCCCACGCGTGGCAAGCTCACGGAATCACGAAACGATTGGTGGCGACGCCGCTGGAGCGAAGGAGGGGATTTAAGTCTTTGGAGACCACTTGCTGTACACTGCCATCCCCAAAACCGATATTGCCGATTTGGCCATGAAATCGGCCATCCCATTTCAGCGCTTCATCAGCCGTCACAATGATCAATCCAGGCACCACTGCTTTGTTGTTTATTGCCAAATTGCGGTCGCCAATCAGAGTACTGCACTGATTGGTTGTATTGGCCTCCAGGTTGATGAAATAGCTGATATTAGTTCGAGTAAGTTGGCTCCAATTGCTAACAACCTGACGATCCCTGTCACTTGGGCATGTCAACAACGTGGGAGAGCCAATTTCATTACTGGCAACCTGAAAATGAATCGCCGGAGACATGAGCGTAATCAATTCAAGTGTCCCTGGGGAATTTCTCCCTATGGCATTCGTGGACACCTGCCAAGGAAACCGATTATCATAATCATTGCTCCACATGCGAAATCCCATTGTCGTATTTTTAAGCAAGTTATTACAATAGATTCGTTTGGCATTGCTCCTTGCTTTAAGGGTGCTCGGTACAAACCATAACAAAAAAATGATGACTACGGAGGTCATTATCACCAGCATCTCTATTTTGGTCAAACCACTGATTGCCTTCCGCCCCCATTTCCCACCACCCCCGCACAAAATACCCCGTCTGGCGTGATCGCTTTGCGGGCCTCGCGGTTGCTGGCACTCATTGGTCATGGGTTTTAATAAACCACAATTGCCCACGCGTTGCAAGCTCGTTTGGCGGGGGCGGTTCTGGCATCGCTTCAAGATGCATTGGGTCAACGGCGGTTTCCGGTGGTCCAGCCTCCCCCGTACCGCAGACTTCCAAGTCTGCTGTGTCGCAGGTTTCCCAACCTGCGGGCTGCTGGAAATTCGCGAGCGTCGGGAAATGATGAACGGTCTGCCGACTGTCAAAAGGGTCAAACTCGAACAATGCCCCAGTTATAGCGGTAAACACCTGACTCCAAGCTTCTATTTTTTTCGGTCTTATTTTTCTGCAAAATTATCTTTCTGCAGATGGTTCCGCGTTTTGACGAATTTCCCTTATGTGTACGTACACATAATTTCCCTCCCGGCGGCAACCACCTTTTCCGGTTCCCTGTTAACGTCGCTCCCGTTGGCCATCACGGGC
>JBAXGN010000063.1 GCA_037139415.1 Verrucomicrobiota bacterium
TCTTCAAAATACACCGTGCAGGGTACGTCGGGCGTTTCCCGCCCCAGCTTGGCCATCGTCCCAGCCGATCCACTGGTCGCGGGCCTGCAGCCGCCGCGCTAAAGGCCACCACGCCCAACAGTCCTTGCGGACAGCGGATCAGGTAGCGCAGTTGACTCCCGCACAGGCGAGCTCCCAAAGGATGATAGCGCTCCAGCAACTGCCGGCTTTGCCGGGCCACCTGGCTGTCGCGGTGGCCCACCAACACCAACTCCACCGGCCCCAACTCCCGGAGGGATCCTCCAATCGGTGGCAGTTCCAAAGCCTGGGCTCGTACGCGCGTTGACTTCCTCCGTCCCGCCAGGGGGCTGGCTCGGGCGGGCAACTTGAGCAGACCGCGGCGTTCCAGTTGCTGGATGGCCAAACGAGCCATGCTGGTCTGCCAAGTTCCCGCAGGCCCTCGCCAATCCAGCCATTGGCACAGCTCGCGTGACAGTTGTCGGCGCGATAATCCCTCCCCGCTTGCGTTGAGCCGGGCCATCACATCCGAACTGATTTCGCGCCCACAAATAACCATGCCCCAGCTTGTCCTTAAACCACCGGCGGCGTTCAGCACAAAAGTTGTGGGACACGTTCAGCCTCGAGGGAGAGGGCATGAGGAGGGGTGGCCGAAAGCGCCAAAGCCTCAGCCGAAAGTCCCAAAGTCATAGCGGAAATGGCTAAATGGGTCGCGGCAGACCAAAAAAACGCGATTTTTGGCAAAAAACGGATCAAATCCGCTGGGGAAGCGCCAAACCGGTTGGGGGAAGCATTGGCCATACACCAGACGCCCGTGCCCCTCGCGACCGACCGTATAAGCTTTCAATCCTTTCGGATTGAGGGAAACCCATCCAGCGCTGGGTTGGGCGGTTACACCTATATAACATCGCGGGTGATGCAAATAGAACCGCGGGCCATCACGGTTTGTCGGCGGGGATTTTCAGCAGTTCCTCCGCCGTCCAAGGTCCGTCGCGAGTGGTTTCAGCCTGGCGGATTGCCGTCACCCGCGCTGGGGTTACCGCTGGGGCCGCGTTGCCCCAACTCTGGTTGCGCCGGAGATAGGTCAGCAGGGCGGCGATTTCTTCGTCCTTAAGAAAATCTTTCCACGGCACCATGATGTTATTGAACGTCGCGTCTTTGACCGTGATGGGACCATGCAATCCGTGCAAGACGATGCGTACCAACCGATCCGGTCCCGGCGCGTTGACCCAATCGGAACCGGCCAGCGGCGGGTACATCGGGGGTTGTCCCAAGCCGGTGTTCTGGTGGCACGGCGAGCAGGTTTTGACGTAGAGCAGGGCTCCGGTGGCAAGTGCCGGGTCCGCCGCCGGTTTGGGATTGGCCTGGCGCAGTTCTGCCAGCGTGCGGTACGGGGCATAGACTTGGGGGCTGAATTCGCCGGCAGTTTGGTAAAGATACCAGGCTGCTGCCAGCAGGCCGGCACCGAGCAGGCCGAACAGCCAGATCGGAACGGTGGCAGCCCCGGGCGGTTCCGGGCGCGGTACGGCGGGCGGCGGTGGTGGAGTTGCGATGGGCGGTTTGTGCTTCATCGGCTGGGTTGAAAGAGAATGGTGGTATGATCGTCACCGGCGGTTTTTGGGGTCAGCGGCGCGGCATAGACCGCCGCCTCCGCACGCAAGCTCAACAGGTACGCCGTGAGCGCAAGCGCTCCGGGTTTCGGAACCATCTCCTTGCCTTGGCTTAGGCCGCTGCGGGTATCGGGTGGCAGCGCGCTAGCGGACGGCAAGCGGCCGGGCGTCAGTTCCCGCTCCTCGAATAGGAAACGATAGGACGGCATCAGGGAACCGGGGGAAACCTGGCGGGGATCATACAGATGGCGCAGATGCCATTGGGTGATTTCAGCTTCCGGATTTGGCGTTTGGCATTTCCACGGGGCGGCGAAACGTTCCGGGCGGCGGTCACCGATACTGGCCAGGTCGGGGCCTAAGCGAATGGTACCGGGAAAGACCAGACTATCGGCGGCGAAGTCTTGCGCCACCGTGCGCCGGGTTCCCCAGCCGCGCGCCAAATCCGTCGGGGTACCGGCGGGGCGCAGTTGTTGAGTGTGGCACTCGGCGCAGCCTAATGAACGGTACCATTCCCGGCCTTGTTCGGCCTGGCCCGGACGCGGGAGCGGATAGGTTGGTTCCAAGGCGGTTCGCGCGACCGGTTGCGGCCGCCCGAGTTGCCATTGCGGCACGAGGATGAGCCCGCCAAAGGACAGTGCGAGTGTGAGCACCGCCGCGAGGCCGGGCAGCCATGCGTGGTTTTGCCATGTGGCGCGGGGAACGGGTGCTTCCGCCACGGACATGTTCTCAAGAGATTCTGAATGGGTAGCTTCCCGTTCAGGTGTTGGACAGGGCTTCAGGCAGCGGCAGAGGAGCCAAGTGAAGTTGACGATGAAGGAGAATTGTGCGGTTGCCAAAATGATCCAGCCGGCCAGCACACCCCCGCCCGCGAGGCGCGTTGCGCGCACGACTTGAATGAACGGTTCTTCGGGTGACGCGGCCAGCACTTGTTGAATGCCGCCCAGCACCAATGCTCCCACCAGTACCGCCGTGCCGAGCAGGGTGCCATACACATGCACTTTGGGCATGACATGGCACGGCCATTCGCGTCCCGTCAGGCGCGGGATAAGATAGGCCAGCGCGCCGGTGAGGACCGGCAGGATGAAGCCCGCCAGGAACAATTGATCGCGGGCGGTGGCAAACCAGGTGTACTCGGTCAGTGCCGCGACTTCGGGCACGTGCAGGATGCCACCCAAAATAAGGGCCACGCACCAGGAGAAAAAGCCAATGACCATGAGCAGCAGGGAGCGTTCTGAATTCAGTGCGTCCAGGTTGCCTGCCAAAGTTTTAAACAGGCACAGCGCCAGTGCCAGCATGGCAGGCAACAGTAACCATTGGCATACGGCGCTGATGGCGGGCAGCCAGCGGGGCAGGGGCAGGCCGGGATGCAGGGCGCAACCCGCACCAAAGAGGGCAAACAACCAGAAGGCAAATTGCGCGAGCGACGGGTTGTGCAACGGACGGTTCGCCAGTTTTGGAACGAAAAACAGGAGCATGCCCAGGCCGGAGACGCCCAGCCACAAATGAACCAGGCCGGAACCAAGCCAAGCATGGATTACGGTTTGCATTACGCCCTGCACCGGCTGCCAGAGCAGCAGGGATTGGCTGACCCACAGCAGACCGGCAAACCAGCATAACGCGGCCAGCAGATACCATTGTGCCGGGTGAAGCGTGGCGTTCCGGCGGTGCCGAACATTCGCCAACGCGGCGAGGGTAATGCATAGATGGCCCGCCAGCAACAGGCGCCCGGCCGGGCGGGGCAGGGCAAACCAGGCGAATCCGCTTTGGTCTCCGAATAGAATACCGCCCACGCCAAGCAGGACTGCCATGTTCCACAACAACCCGCCCGCGAAAAGCCAGCCAGTTCCGCGCCAAGGCATTTGCCCTAGCCGCGCCAGCATCCACAGCATCACCGCGTAAATGGCCTGCGAGGCAAACCCGTACACCAGCAAGCTCTGGCTGGCTGGCTGCAAACGGCCATACGAAAGGCTGGGCCAGGAGGAGAGGCAATCCGGACAGACCAATTTCAAGGCGCCCAAGGCGGCCATAACCATCGCTGCTCCGAGCCAACCCGCGGCGCTCCCGGCGAACCACAACGCCGGTCGTCGACAGGAGGCGTCCAGGACTTCCGGCGAAGCGACAGCGGCCTTGGAACCATCTGGAATGATGGTTGCGGCTGAGCACATGGTTGGGTGCGGATCAGGCATGAGTCAGGATGATGATTCGCCGACTGCGGTCAGACGTGGGTCGCGTTGGGGGTAAGGCGCGTGGGCTTTAAACCAAACGATGAACCTGTGCGTCAGGGTGCCGCCAATAAAACAGAATGCCGCCAAATCCAGCCAGTGGGGCGTCCAGCCATCGGGGTTGAGCACGGGCTTGATTTGATAGGTCATGTCCAGGTAATGCATAACCCAGGCCAGCCCGCAAACCGGGAGCATCACCTTCAGGGCGGTCTTGGCGCCGGAACGCAGCAACGCCAGAAACGGCACGAAGAAATGACCAATGAGCAGTGCTACCGCCACTGCGAGCCAGGAACCCTGTTCGCGGAGGACGTACCAATGCGCCTCCTCGGGAATGGCGGCGTTCCACGTCAGGAAATACTGGGAATAAACAATGTAACCATAGAACAGCGTGAATGTAAAAAAGAGCACGCTAGTGTCATGCAATGTGCCGGGGCGAATCACCGGGCGCAGCGGGCCAATGGCTTGCAGCATCACCGCCAGCAAATAGGAGGTGGCGAGCGTCACCCACACGCTTCCGGCAAAGTAATAGACGCCGTACATCGTCGAATAAAAATGGTGATCCAGCGACATCATCCAAAAAACGGCGGCAGCGGAAAGGCTCAGGGCGTACAACACGAGGCCACCGGCGGAGGTTCGGCGCATGGTTGTCACGAGGCCGTCGTTACCGGTCTGGTCCTGTTGCAGCGACCAACGCCGCAAGCTCCACGCCAGCACGGTCCACAGCCCGAATAGCAGGAGTGCGCCCCATCCGAAGACGGCGCGATTCAAGAGCAGGGCCTTGAAGGATTGCCGTGGATCAGACCTGAACTCGTCATAAACCCATGGATACACGGCGTTCTCGCGGCTGGCGAACCACACGTTCAGGAGAATTGGCAGGAACAGCAGGCCAAGCACGGGTGCCAGGCAGGCCAGATGTTCCCAAACCCGCCGCAATGGGACCATCCAACGGGCGTTAAAGAGATGTTGCAGCATGACCAGGAACAACGCGCCCAGGGTGAGGCTCAGAAAAAACATGAAGGCAGTCAGGTAGGAATAGCCAAACTGCCGGGGTGTCAGCCACGCGCCCGCCAGGCACCCTATTCCGCCCACCACCATCAGGCAGAGCGGCAGCTTGCGCCACCGGGAGAGAGCCAGTGGCGGCGTGGGGGGATGGGTGGAGTGTTGGGACATTAAGTTAATATTTTCCCGCCTGTAACGTCCGCAAATAGGCGATGATTGCCCAGCGATCCAACGGTTCGATTTCCCCCGCGTAGCCGTTCATCAGGTTTTTACCGCGCGTGATGGTGTTGAAAATTTCGCCATCGGTCATGGTTACCAAGCGTTTCTCCAGCAGGTTGGCTACGATGGGCATCGCTCCGAGTTTGCGCGAGATGCTGTTGCCGTCACCCAGCGGCCCGTGGCAATTGGCGCAAACGATGTTGAACCGTTCCCGTCCGCGCTCCCGCACGGCGGCGGTGACGGGGATCGGATTCACGGTGACGAAGTTGGTGGTGCCCGTCACGCGCCCGGTATGGAGGGGCAAATCCTGGAACGGTTCGCCTTGCGCGATCGTACCCTCCGGCTGCGGCTGCGAAGCCCGGCCATCCGGGAAAAAGCCGTTCTGGAATTGGGGTCGCAGCTTGGGCTGCCGCACCATGTCGGGAAACAGTTCAAGGGGCGGTTTGCGCGAAAAGCCGCCACGCAGCCCGGCAAACGTGGCCACCACCAGCGTCGCAACCAAAAGGGTGAGGAGGACGTATCGCATGTCAGGCCTCCACCCGTTCGATGTGCGCGCCGCCGGCTTGTTCCAGCAACGCGCGAAGTTCCGCTTCCTCGTATTTAGGATCAGATTCCTCGACCACCAGGAAAAATTTATCGAGCGTGGCCGCTTTAAAACGAGGATGCTTGAGCAGGGGATGATGCCAGCGTGGGAGGCGGCATCGCCACAACCAGCCGAGGGTGACGCCGAACGCCGCGCACAGCAGCGTCAGTTCAAAGCTGGGCGGCAAGGCGAAATAAGGGCTGAACAACGGTTTGCCGCCCACCCGCAACGGGTATTGGTGCGCATTCATGTACCAGATCATCAGTTGACCAAGCCCAAAGCCGATCACTCCGCCCCAGAATGCCCACCAGGTAATTCGCGCCGTCCTCAAGCCCATGGCGGCGTCCATGCCCTGCACCGGGAACGGCGTGTGAACATCCCAGCGCCGATAGCCGGCCTCGCGCATCCGTTCCGCTGCGTGAAGGATGGCGGCTGGTGTGTCAAATTCCGCGAGCAGTCCAAACGGTCTGGGATTGGTGCTCATGCGTCGTGGTCTCCTTTTCCGTCTGGAAATGGGTTCGCCTGCGGGGTGGTGTTCTTCACGTCGTACATGGCGATCATTGGCAGAAACCGCAGGAATAGGAGGAACAACGTCAGGAACAGCCCGATGGTGCCCACGAATGTAAAAACCTCGACCCAGGTCGGCGTAAAATAACCCCAGTTCGCGGGCAGAAAGTCACGGGCCAGCGAACCGGCAATGATGACCAGCCGTTCGAGCCACATGCCCACATTGATCAATAGCGCCAGCACAAATATCACCCAGACACGCGCGCGCACCGGCTTGAACCAGAACAATTGCGGCAACCCCACATTGCAAATCAGCATGATCCAAAATGCCCAGGCGTAAGGGCCGGACATGCGTTGCCGGAAACAATCCACCTCGTACGGGTTGCCGCCGTACCAAGTAAGGGTGAATTCCATCACATAGGCATACGCCACCAGCAGGCCAGTGCCCAACGTCACCCGGCACATCAAATCCAGATGGCGCTGGGTGATAATGTCCTCCAATTTGCACCACGCGCGCAAGGGGATCAGCAGCGTCAACACCATGGCAAACCCGGAGAAAATGGCCCCGGCGACAAAGTACGGGGGGAAAAGCGTGGAATGCCAGCCGGGCAACTGGGTGACGGCGAAGTCAAACGACACAATGGAATGTACGGAAATCACCAGTGGGGTCGAAAGCCCGGCCAGCAACAGGTAGGCTTTTTCATAACTTTGCCAGTGACGGTTCGAGCCGGTCCAGCCCAAGGCCAGCAGTCCGTAGATGAGTTTGCGGGGCAGGGTGGTGGCCCGGTCGCGCAACGTGGCGAGATCGGGGATCATCCCGGTGTACCAGAACAGGAGCGAGACGATGAAGTAGGTGGTAACCGCGAACGCATCCCAGACCAGTGGAGATCGGAACTGCGGCCAGATGCTGTTGGCGTTGGGGACCGGCAACAGCCACCACCCAAGCCAGGCGCGTCCTAGGTGGATCAGCGGATAGATGGCGGCGCAGATCACCGCAAACAGGGTCATGGCCTCGGCAGCGCGGTTGACCGATGCGCGCCATTTCTGCCGCAGTAGGAAGAGAATGGCCGAAATCAAGGTGCCCGCGTGCCCAATGCCAATCCAAAACACGAAGTTGGTGATGTCCCAAGCCCAGCCTACCGGGTGATTCAGGCCCCACACGCCCACGCCGGTGGAGATCAAATAGACGATCATTACGAAGCAAAGCAGGGTTAGCGGGAAACTGATGCCAAAGGCCAGCCACCACCACCCGGGCGTTTTATTTTCGACCAACCCGGCGATGTGATCGGTGATCCAACCCCAGGAGCGCTGGTTCAATACCAGCGGCGTGCCTGTGCGTTCCCGGAGCGGGGACTCACGGCACACCACAGCGGCGGTTGGATTGACCACGGCCTCAGGCATAGCGGCTTACGTATTCAACGGACGCAATCGTAATCCCCACCAACCGTTTTCGACAACAGCAAACGCATCGTAAATACACGAATTTCCATGGCCATAAATGGCGCGCGATTACATTGAACAATAAGGCGTTATGGTTCGTCTGATAATACATGCAAGCCGGTTTTCCTAAAAAACCGGGATTTCTGGCTTGAAACCAACAATCAGGATAGCTAGGATTAAACAACTATGGCAGCGATAGGCCGATTTCAAAAGGGTGACGAGACTTTCTATGCGAAAGTCGTGGATGGAGAGTTGTTTCGATTACAAGGTGACGTGTTTGGCTCTCCGTCGTTTGAGCGCAAGCCATTGTCCCAGAAAGGGATAAAAACGCTGGTGCCGGTCACTCCGACCAAGATCATCGCGGTGGGATTGAACTATGCTGACCATGCGCGGGAATCCGGCAAACCGCTGCCCAAAGAACCCTTGTTCTGGTTCAAAGCCACGACGTCTTTGATTCCGGACGGGGGAAAAATTGAAATACCCTTTGCGCAACACCGCACGGATTTTGAGGCTGAACTGGCCATTGTGATAGGTCGAAGAGTGCGCAACGTCGCTCCGGCGGCGGCCGCCCGTTATATTTTCGGTTACACCACGGCCCAGGATATCAGCGACCGCACCATCCAGAATTCCGAGACGCAATGGTGCCGCTGCAAGTCTTTTGACACGTTTACTCCACTGGGGCCGTATGTGGAGACCAAGATTGATCCGCATGACCTGACCATTCAACTGTTCCAAAACGGCCAGTTGCGGCAAAATTCAAACACCAGCCAGTTGATCTTCAACTGTTTTGATCTGGTCAGCTTCATTTCCACCAATATGACGCTCATGCCCGGCGATGTCATCATCACCGGCACACCCAGCGGTGTGGGGCCTATCGAATCCGGTGACCGGCTGGAAGTGCGCATTCAGGGGCTGACGCCTTTGGTGAACACCGTTAAGTAGCGGCCTGCAAAAATCTGCGGTTCAACCTTTCGTTTTCCACAGGGTCCCCTCGTGGAAGGCGGAGGGTATTTTCATCAGTAACACTGCGGCCAGATGGAAAAAAAAACAGATCAACGCCACTCCCACGGCAAATTGCAGCCCTCGCCACAGCAATGGAAATCCGCGCTGCCGGGTTGAAGCGACCTGCCCGGTTTTGGCCAGACAGGCAGCACAGATCAGGCGATCATCGTGCTCAGTCACGCATTCTCGACAAAAGTATCGTGCGCATTCCATACAGCGCGCCACGGCTTCGCGTTCGGCATGATGAAAACAACGTTGTTGGTGCAAGTTGGCCATGGGAGGAGGATTACCTTACGCAGTCTCCGGCGGCGAGCTGGTCGGCGTGGTTTGCTCAGGCACCTGGGGAACCACCGGTTCCTGTATAGTCGGTGACGATGGGGCAAAGGGGCCTTGCACCACCTCGATCAGGGGACGCATCCGCGCGATGAAATCCAACGTCTTGGGCAGGCGTGTCAGGGCGGGTAACCGTTCATATTGAATGGCGGTCTTGATAACACATTCGCAGGTGGGCCCTTGAAAAATATGGACGATCAAGCCAGCCAGAAATGCCAGCATGATCACCACCATCAGCCCCATCGCCACCGGTTCATCACGGACCACGATAGCCAGCCCGAGAAAACCAAGCGCCCCCAACCCGATGAACAGGCTCAGCCAGAATCCACCCCGAGTCCGGCGTGCGACGATGGCCTGGATTTCCTTGTAATAAAAACGTTTGTAAATCTCCGTGTAGCCATTGGATTGCACGGACAGCAGGTAATGTTCGGCCAGCCATAATTGGTGGTACCCACCCACTCTGGTCCGCAACCGTGTTATTGGTTTGAAAGAGGCAGGCATGGCCTAGGATTTGATCATGGAAATCCACAAGAACAGACCAACTCCCTGCCCGATCACCGCCAGGATGGCTCCCAGCACGAATCGGATTTTCGTGCGCGGGATAATGCCCAATGGGGATTTCCAATGGCGAATGACATAATACAGCGAGGCGATGGATAAGAAGGGAGACGCCACCCAACAAAACGGCATGGCTGAGGCGAGGCCCAAGGCAAAGGCAATACTGTCATACCGCGTTCCCCGGTTCTGCAACTCGGCAATTTTGCCTTTCTTCTGCCCAGTCTCAAGGCAGTTTGGACAATAATGTTGCCCGTTTAATTCAATCGCGCAGAGCGCGCAAAGGAAGCGCCCACACTTGAGGCACGGCAACTCCGCCCGCTTACCCGGATGGAAAAAACAACTGGCCTCGCCATCCAGTATCACATTCTGGGCCCTTTCCCCTTTGGCAGGTCCCTGAAACTGGGCGGGAAAGACTGCGACCAATAATTCCGAATCGCAACCCGGACACAGGTAGGGGCTATCCAGAGTCCATAGCCCCTGCTCGACTGGCACTGGTGTGCGGCAGCGCGGGCAGACTGGTGATTGGACTGTGACACGCATGCCTTTGATCCCGGTTACTATCGGGTCTCCTTCAGTCCGAAAATATCCTCGTACGCATACGCCAGACTGGCATAGAAAACCGGCAAAGTGAACAACAGCCCGACGCAGCAGGCCAGCACGCCCACGCCCGCGACCAACCCACCCAGAAAGCACAAGACCAGCACGCTGCCCCAATGCTGGTTGACCACCGCGCGGCTAACCCGGATCGCGTCCCAGGCGGAAAGCTCCAAATCCGCAATCAGTGGCATGATGAAGACAAAACAAACCGACAAGTAGATGATCGGGATCATCGCCAGGGAAAGCAGGATTACCCCGGGAACCATCCCTTTGTTTCCCATGATCGCAAACAAAATCCCTCCCGGAGCCAGCCACAGGATCAGGAGTAACTTGGAAAATAGATTCCCGGCTAGCAGTCGGCCAAAGGCAGTTTTGAAGCCTGAAAAGGCATCGGACACCATCGCCGTCTCGCTGCGGATCAGCTTGAGATAAAAGCAATAGAGTCCACCCAGCATGGGGCCGGTGACAATGAGGCTGACAATCGGTCCCACAATGGGAATGCCCCCGCCGGACATAACCAACATTGCCAACACGGTGACGCCAATGCACAACCCGGCATTCCGAACCACCAAGTCCCAACCGCGTCGGATGCATTCCACGGACAGCAGTTCATAATCACGCTGCGCGATCTCCCGGATGAGATCGTCTGGATTTACCGGTAACGCACGTCTGCCAGCGTGTCCTGAGCCGCTGCCGCCTTCGCGCAACCGTTGGACATAAAGTGGCTTGCAGGTTCCGCAGACCCAGGATTCGCCAAGCCGGAGCACCTGGTCCGGGGGAAACGCCTGCTTGCACATCGAGCATACCAAACCGCCGCCAGACACGGGTGTTGGTATTCCAGATGGCGGCGTGACGGGCTTAACCTGGCCGTAAGGCAGCCAAGCAGCCATGCCCGTCTGCCATATCAAGGTTTCGGACGTAATGGCGCCCGACTTGAAAAGAGACTCCAACTCAGCGTCTGAGATGGGACCCTGTTGCTGCTGATTGATTGCGTAATACCACATTCTGATTATTCTTTCCCGTTGCCCGATGCGGTTCCCGAAATGTCCACGGCGATGGATCGTTCCGTACCGGGCAGCCGTTAGAATGCCCGTTCAACTCGGAAAAATCAAAATGAAAACGGCCAAATATTTTGGCGAAGGCCGTTGGGCGGTTGTGCAACCATGCGGTTGCCATTTATCCATGACAAATGCGATTTGGAAATGGCACCCCCGCCTGGTCAACGCCAAACATGCGCCAAGCATGACGCTTGGACATGCCAATGATCAATTCATCAGGGGATTAAATTAAGATGCGTTCGTCCTGATTTAGGGCTTGGCAGACGTTAAATGTTCTGCTAATGTCCTACCCATTGATTTATGAGTGTGGCCAATGCAAACTTGCCGGCGCGCGATGCGGTTCTGTTGGTAGAAGACGAACTGGGCGTACGTACCTTGGTTGGTCTTTATCTATCCAGAGCTAGTCTGAAGGTATTGTCGTGCGGTTCCCCTGCTGAAGCCAGAGAATATTGGAAGACCCATCGGGATCGGATCAAGTTGGTCCTGACGGATTACAACTTGATGGCGGAGCAAACCGGCAAGGATTTGATTGAGTGCTTTCGTCAGGACTGCGCCACGCTGCCAGCGGTGTTAATGAGCGGTTATGTGTCCAACTTGGATATGAGCGACTGGCTGGTGGAAAATCAAGTGCTGTTTCTACCCAAGCCTTTCTCCTATGCGGATTTTTACCGGGTCCTTCAGCAAGCCGAGTCTGGACCACCTTCTCCCTCGGCTTTGAGCCAAGCTTGGGATGCATTTGTCCATCAGTGCGAACAAATGGAAAGTCTGGTTCCGCGCTTGAGCCCCGGCTGCTCTTGACGCAGGTTCAACCCTGCTCCGTGAGTTCAGGCTGTCCGTGTCCGGACGGTTTTACGAGGCGTCCAAATCTTCCAGCAGTTGTTCTGTCTCCGCGAGCGGGCTGGCATGTTTCTGTTGGAGCGCCAGTTGCCGGGCTTGTTCCAAGGCTGCCCGGGCAGCGATTTTGTTCCCAAGGCAGAGGTGGCATTTGCCAATGAGGATATGCACCGCCATCCAATCTGAACGTTTGTCAATAGCGACCTGAAAATGGGGCAGGGCGTCTGCGTACCGCTCGGCATCGAATAGCGCCTTGCCCAAGCTGAATCGCGCCAGTTCGTTGTCGGGTGCCAAGTCCACCATTTTTTGCGCCCGCTCAATTCGGTCATCACTCATAAATTCTCAGTGGGTTGTTTGATGGACCAGTTTATCTTGGCCGCACCAGGATTTCCTCCACGATCGCGCGGGGCGGCAGATGAATCGCCAGCAGGGCACAGGCGGCCACATCTTCCGGCTGCAACATTTTGGCCCGCGCTTCAGCGGTGGGCGGGACGGGGCGTTGCTCCAGCAAGGGTGTGTCAATATCTCCCGGCAAAATGGCGCAGGCCCGCACGCCGTGGCCGCGTTCCTCAGCGTTGATGGATTGGGTCAAACCCACGAGTCCAAACTTGGACATCGAGTAGGCGGGACCCGCCTTCGGACTGGCTTGTTTGGCGGCGTCCGAGACAATATTGATGATGGTGCCGGTTTGTCGTTGGCGCATTTGCGGCAGGAACGCTTGCACGCAGTAATAGGCGCCGTTCAGGTTGGTATCCAGCATGGACTGGTAATCCTCCAGCGTGAGCACTTCCAAACTACGGTACGGCACGTTGGTGCCGGCGGCGTTGATCAATACCTCGACTGTGCCAAACGCCGCGAGGATGGCGCGACCGGCCTCGGCCACCGCGTCGGCCCGGCGCAAATCGCACGGGCACACTAGGAATTGGGAGGCGCGGCTACCGGCGCAATTCACGGTGTCCTGCAACGTTTCTGCCCGGCGTCCGAGGAGTGCCACCTGCCAGCCTTCCACCGCCAGTGCCAAGGCGACGGCACGACCCACGCCGCTGCCGGCACCCGTGACCACCGCATGTGGTTTGACTTGTTCTGTCATGGCGGTATTAACCCAGACTGTTGCAATGTTTGTCAAACTTCATTTGCGGCTCGTGGAAAACAAAACGGGGAAAACAAGGCAGGCATAAAAATGGCAGGTAAAAAAGCGAATCCAATATTTGCTTGAATCCCAGTCATCGTATCGTCGTGAATGTGATTTGGTGGTGAGTGAGGTTGACCCAATGAATTGCCTTAAGGGGTGTGTGCGCCAGCAGCCGTTGGGCGTGAATGGCGAACGCGTTGTCGTCATCGGACAAGGCAGTGAGCTTGAAGGCGGCATCCGGTGTAACAAGTCTCATGGGCTGATCACCGAGCAGCCCCGAGGAGCCAGAGACCGGGACAGCGACGTTCACTGCCGCCTCGCCGCCGAGGAAAAACGTAAGAGCTTCCTCGTAAAGCGCCAGTTCCAGTCCTGCCCCCCAATCGTGAATGAGCGCCATGAGCAGTTCACGAAACTTTACTGATCCCGGAGCAGTACTGTCCCACTTAACATCGGTAATGCGCGGGTGACGCAGGTGTATGAGCCGCTGGGAGCAATTCACGAATTCGTGCTGGACCTTCTCGGGCCGCACGTTGATGAGTTTGGCATGTTCCAAGTCGGCGAGCAGCAGGTAATTGATCGTTTGGCCCCGATGCCGCGGGTGAATGCTCTCGGAAGTCTTAAACTCGAACAGGCTCCCCGCGCCCACCATTACGTCGAGATGGTAAACCTTGGAGAAATCATCAAAGCTTACGGTGACCGGTGCTTCCAGCGACACTGCGCTCATCCTGGCGGCGAGTTCTCGTTTGTAAATTCGTTCGTCGAAAAAGCGTCCAAACTCGTTGTGGATTGCGAAGACGTGATCCATTACCGCAAAAGCAATCGCGGCAAACTCTGTTTGGGAGATGCGCCGGAGGGGAAATGGGTGAAAAACAGGCATAAGATTTTATGGAGAAAAAGTTGGCTGGTGAAAAATGGCCTCACATATTTTACCTGCCATTTTTCTGCCTCAGTTCGGCGGTACTGGTGAATACCGTGTGGCGTTTGACTTGTGCTGTCATGGCGGTATTAACCCAGACTGTTGCAATGTTTGTCAAACTTCATTTGCGGCTCGCGGGAAACAAAACAGGGAAAACAATGAAGGCATAAAAATTGCAGGTAAAAAATGGCCTCACATATTTTACCTGCCATTTTTCTGCCTCAGTTCGGCGGCACCGGTGACTACCGCACGTTGATTATACTCTGTCATGGCGGTATTAACCCAGACTGTTCTAATGGTTGTCAAACTTCATTTGCCATCATCCAAAATCCATTTTTTACTTTGGTTCCGTGTTCTGTTATACCGTTCCGCGTGTTTCGCGTCATCATGCATCTGGACATGGATGCCTTTTACGCATCCGTCGAGCAACGCGATCATCCTGAATTGCGCGGGCTACCGGTTATTGTCGGCAGTCCTCCCACGCAACGCGGGGTGGTCTGCGCGGCCAGTTATGAGGCGCGTAAGTTCGGCGTGCGCTCCGCCATGCCCAGCATGACCGCCGGACGTCTCTGTCCGCAAGGCGTGTTCATCCGCCCACGCATGGAGGTGTATCGCGAGGAATCCCGGCAAATCATGTCCATCATGGCGGCGGCCGGGGCGATCATTGAGCCGGTGTCTGTGGATGAAGCCTATCTTGATTTTTCCGCCGTCAGTCAGGGGATTGACGTGGATGACAGTTTATCCCGCTCGCTGCCGTTGGCGCGCGAATTAAAGCAAGCGATTCGTCAGAAGCGCCGGCTGACGGCCAGCATTGGCATCGCCTCGAATAAGCTGCTCGCCAAGTTGGCCAGCGATTTCCAAAAGCCGGATGGCCTGACATTGATCGCCGAGCGGGACAAGGTCGCCTTCTTGCGCCCGTTACCAGCGCGGGTGTTGTATGGCGTGGGCAAGGTGACGGCAGAAGCCCTCAAGGGTGCGGGGATAAACACAGTAGGCGATTTGCAGGATTATCGCGGCGACCTGCGGGCCTTGGTGGGTTCATTTGGTCCCACGCTCAAGCAATTCGCTTTCGGCGAGGATAACCGCCCCTTGGACCTCAGCGACGAAATCAAGAGCGTCAGCAGCGAAAATACCTTTCTGCGCGATACCGACCACCGACCGACGCTACGGGCTACGCTTAAGGAGCAGGCGGCGGAAATCGCCCATGAATTGGCGCGGAAACAATTGGCCGCCAAAACGGTGCAGGTGCGGGTACGCTACAGCGATTTCACCACCTTGACCCGCCAATTGACGCTTGAAGAGCCCCTCACCGAGGCCAAAGATATCTACCGCATGGGGTGTGTGCTGTTGGCGCGCCATGAACTGGTGACCCGCCCGTTGCGGCTCATCGGTCTCGGCGTCAGCAACCTGATGCCACCGTGCTATCAGTTGGAATTACCGCTGGTCGGTCTAAATAATTCCCCGGGCGGAGTGTCAACGATCAAGAAAACGAGATCGCCCCGGGCTGCTTAAATTGCTAATTCGTCGGAGTGGTCTTCGCTTTGGTCCATGGTTATTTGTATTATGATATTATGAATCTGAGGCATTGTTTTGGTTGCATACGCAGTTCCGAGCAGGTACAGTGTACTTCGTTCGGCGCTTGTTCAATCAACCAACCAACCACAATCGCCCTGTTTACAAAAAAATATGATGCAAACACTCGCTACTGTATTACTTAGGCCCGGTGAAGCTGACCGGGTGATGGCTGGACATCCTTGGATTTACCAGGGCTCCATTCTGCGCATGACCCAAGCGGCTGCCGATGGGGACATCGTTCAGGTTAAAGACCATCGTCAACGACTATTGGGGATTGGCTTCTACAATTCCAAATCCAAAATCCAGGTGCGCATGCTGGAGCCGGATCGGGTGGAGATCAATGCTGCCTGGTTTGAGCAGAAAATCCGTCAGGCGCTGGCCTTGCGCAAGCGTCTGATGCCGGGCGCCACTTCCTTCCGCGTGGTGAATGCCGAGAGTGATTTTCTGAGCGGACTCATTGTGGATTTATACGAGGACGTGCTGGTGCTGCAAACCTCTTCGCTGGGCATGGACCGTCGCAAACCGTTGATTTTGGATGCGCTGGAGAAAATTTTCAACCCCCGCGCCGTGGTGGAACGCAATGAGATGACCTCGCGCAAGTTTGAAGGGCTGCCGGATGCCAATGGGTTGCTGGTCGGTGAGTTGGAGGGTGAAGTTCAGGTGCGGCTCAACAAGCTGACCTTTGCCACCAATCTGTTGAGCGGCCACAAGACCGGCCTGTATCTGGATCAACAGTCTAATTATGAACTAACCTCGCACTTTGCCCGGGGCGGGCAGGTGCTGGACTGCTTCACCTTCCTGGGTGGTTTTGCGCTGCATGCCGCGCGGGCTGGGGCGGCGCATGTTCACGCGTTGGACCAAAGTGCCGACGCTTTGGATGCCGCTACGCGCAATGCCAAGGCGAATGGGTTGGAGCACAAATGCACCTTCGAGGCCGCCAATGTCTTTGATTGGCTTAAGGCGAAAACCGTCGCGCGTCCGAATGAGAAGGTTATTCCTCAGTTTGATCTGATCATTCTTGATCCACCTTCGTTCACCCGCAATCGCGCTTCGGTGCCGGATGCGCTGCGCGGCTACAAGGAAGTCCATCTTCGCGCGTTGAAACTGCTCAAGACGGGGGGCACGCTGGCGACCTTCTGCTGTTCGCATCATGTGGATGCGCAACTGTTCCAGCAAGTTATTCTGGATGCCGCCTTTGATTGCCACCGGGTATTGCGGCGCATAACGGCTTTTTCGCAATCGCCCGACCATCCCGTGTTGCCATCCGTTCCCGAGACGGAGTACCTGAAGGGGTTTGCCTTTGAAATTGCGCGCTGATTGAAGTCGGAAATCAAAAAAACAGGCAGGTTAAAACGAGTTTAACCTGCCATTTTTCTGCCTAAATTTCCGGGGGCGGATTTCTGCCAGAATGGCGGTAATGGGTAAACCACCAACTCCTGCTGATTTGATTCAATACAGCAGAATACACAACGTCGCTCCGTTGGTTGCCGACGCCCTTTATGCGCCTAGCTCGATGATTTTCTTTTTACGTCCTCGCTTGGGCTTTTCCGTGTCCAGTTGGGGCGCTTCCACGGCAGGGGGCGCACCTGCCGGTGGGGGAGCTGGCAAATACAAGTACCGGCCACACGTGGCACAGAGTTGGATGTCTTCGCCGCGCCGAACGATGTTCACCGTCCCGACCGGAATGGACGTGTGACATCCGGCGCACACGCCGTTGCGCACTTCGGCGATGCTGCGTTTGCCTCTTAAGCGCATCCGGTCATGGTGACCGATGATGACCGGCAGAATTTTTGCCCGTAGGGCCTCAATCTGCGCTTTGAGTTCTGGTTTGGGTTCTTGCTTTGGTTTCAGTTCCGCTATTTCGTCTTCAAGAGTATGGAGCTGCTGCAAAGCTCGTATTGTATCTTCACAAATACTGCTCATGGGAGTTAAATTAGATTGATGGCGCGGGTTTATCAATTTATTTCGCTAAACTTTTTTTGGCATTATTGACGCAATATACAATAGTAGCAGGTGACAGTATGGTTACATGGTTTCTCCTCAGTTTACGCCGTTTTTTGCTGTCTTTTGCTCATTGTGACGGTAAAATGACATGCCATGACGGATCGGAAAGCGTTTTATGAAGCGCGGGCGGCGTTCCGCGCCAAGGAAGTCAACCGGCATTACCACCGGTTGCTGAAGGGGTATTATCGTTTTCTTATTCCGCCCGGCGTGCGGGTACTGGAAGTGGGGTGCGGGTTGGGGGATTTGCTGGCGGCGGTCGAGCCGTCGTGTGGCGTTGGGGTGGATTTCAGCCCCGCCATGATTACTCAAGCCAGGCAACGGCATCCTTCGCTCCAGTTCGAGGTGGCCGAGGCTTTGGCGGTTCCCACCGGAGAGACGTTTGATTATATCATTCTATCCGATTTGGTGAATGATCTGCCGGATGTCCAGTCACTGTTGGAGAAACTGCGCCAGTGCAGCCATTCCAAGACGCGGATCGTGCTTAATTTCTATAATAACGTCTGGCGCCCCATTCTGGGCCTGGCGGAAGTCCTCAATTTTAAAGCCCCCACGCCATCCCAGAACTGGCTCTCCAGTGATGATTTGAAGAACCTGTTGCACCTCGCTGGTTGGGAAATCGTGAAGACGGATACCCGTATCCTCTGGCCGGTGTACACCCCCTTATGGGGTGGGTTCATGAACCGGTTCATCGCGCCATTACTGCATTCGCTTTGTTTGACGGTGTTTATGGTGGCTCGGCCCAAACCGGACGTATCGCGAGATAAACAGTATTCCTGTTCCGTGATTATTCCGGCGCGAAACGAAGCCGGTAACATCGAGCCGGCGGTATTGCGGACCCCGGAATTGGGGCAGGGCACCGAGATCATCTTTATTGAAGGTCATTCCAAAGATAACACTTGGGAAGAGATTCACCGGGTAAAGGCCAAATATCCTCAGCGTAATATCAAGGTGCTTAAACAGCAGAGCAAAGGCAAAGGCGGTGCGGTTCGGGAGGCATTCACGCAGGCCACCGGGGATTTGTTGTTTATTCTGGACGCGGATCTTACCATGCCGCCCGAGGAGTTGCCGAAATTCTATGAGGTGGCGCGCAGCGGCACGGCGGATTTCGTCAACGGGGTGCGCTTGGTGTATCCCATGGAGCATGAGGCTATGCGTTTTCTGAACATGGTGGGCAATAAGTTTTTTTCCATGGCGTTCAGTGCGTTGTTGGGACAATCCATCAAGGACACCCTGTGCGGCACCAAAGTGATGTTCCGCGCCGACTATGAACTGATCGCGAAGAACCGCGTGTACTTCGGCGATTTTGATCCGTTCGGTGACTTTGACCTGTTGTTTGGCGCGGCCAAGTTGAACCTGCGCATCCTCGATCTGCCGATCCGTTACCGCGCCCGCACTTATGGCCAGACTCAGATTGAACGCTGGAAACATGGCTGGTTGTTACTGCGCATGACTTGGTTCGCCGCCCGCCGGTTGAAGTTCATTACCGGCCCACCGGATGCCAGCGGGTAATTTCCCCATTCCATATTAGCTTGAATTATTTCGCCACCGATGTCATCTAAAGACGAATCGTTTAAACGCATGAATACAAATATATCGCTAAATCGCCGGTCTTTCTTAAAACGCTCGGCTCTGGCAGGGGCCGTATTGAGCGTTCCCACCATCGTCCCGTCCTCCGTGTTCGGGCAGAACGCGCCCAATAGCCGCATCGGCATCGGGTTGGTTGGCATGGGGTTGATGATGGGTGGCCATCAGGGGAACATGCTGGGGCGTCCCGACACCCAGGTCCTGGCGGTCTGCGATGTGGATCGCTCCAAACGCGAAAAGCAAAAGGCCGCGGTCGAGCAGAGTTACGCCAGCAAAAAGGGTGTGGGCACCTATAAAGGATGCGATGCCTATAATGAATACGAGAAAGTCATTGCGCGGGACGACATTGACGCCGTGGTGGTGGTGACGCCCGATCATTGGCACGCCATTATTTCCGTGGCCGCCATGCGTGCCGGCAAGGATGTGTATGTGCAGAAACCGATGACCCTGACTGTGCGCGAAGGGCGGATCATGAGCGATGTGGCCAAGCAGTACGGTCGCATTCTGCAAGTTGGCTCACAACAGCGTTCCGAACGCGCGTTCCGTAAAGCCTGCGAAATCGTGCGCAATGGTTGGATTGGCAAGGTGCATACCGTCCATACCAGTCTCGGCGAATTTCCTGCGCCGCAGTCGCTGCCGGAACAACCGATTCCCGAGGGTTTCGACTACGATCGCTGGTTGGGGCCCACGCCGTGGCATCCGTACAACGAAGCGCGGGTAAAAGGCAATTACGGCGGCGGTTGGCGCTGCTTTTGGGAGTACGGTTCGCGCAAGAACGGCGACTGGGGCGCTCACCATTTCGACATTATCCAATGGGCGCTGGGCATGGACGATTCCGGTCCGGTGGAGTTCATTCCCAAAGGCTATCAAGGGACAGAGTTTCAAACGCACATTTACGCCACCGGCACCAAGGTTTTGCGGACCGATGGCAAGGTGAAAATGGGCCACATGATTCATTTCATGGGTGAAAAGGGCGAAGTGCTCGTCAGTCGCGGCGACCGGCTCGACACGTTTCCGGAGAATCTCAAGCCGCAACCGGTGGGGCCCGGCGAGATCAAGCTGTACGAAGTCGCCAGCGGCCACGAAGCCAATTGGGTGGAGTGCATCAAAACGCGCAAAACGCCGATTTGCACCGCCGAGATCGGGCATCGCACGGCGACCATCTGCCATTTGAGCGGCATCGCCGAACGCCTGGGCCGCCCCATGAAGTGGGACCCGGCCAAGGAAGAAATCATCGGCGACGTCGAAGCCAGCCGCTGGCTGGACCGTCCGCGCCGTGCGCCATACGTGCTCATCTAATTCGCAACAAACCCTGGCATTCAATGAACCGGAATAACGCTATGAAGAAACAACTTTTCGCTCTTTTAACCGTCGGCGCGATGGCCACCACCGTCTTTGCCGCTGCGGACGACAAAATCAATAAAATCAACGAACTCATCCCCCAGATCGCGGCCGACAAGGTTGAGGATCGCTATGCCCCGCAGATTGAGTTGCAACTGCTCTGTGCGGACGCTTCCAAGCCCGGCGCAGAGGCAGAACGCGCCACCGTGGCCAAGTACCTGTCCACCAAAGCGGCGGATGCCTCTGTGAAGCAGCCCGCGCGCGTGTGGATTGTACGCCAGTTGGAACGCATGGGCTCCGCCGAATGCGTCAGCACGCTCGCCACCTTGTTGAAAGACCAGGATGCCGAACTCAAGGAAACCGCCCGGCGCGCGCTGGAGAAGAATCCCGCGCCCACCGCCAGCGAACCGCTGCGCAATGCGCTGAAGAGCGGCGGCACGCCGGAATGGCAGATTGGCCTGATGCGTTCGCTTGGGGAACGTCGCGACACGGAATCCGTGCCGCTGCTCGCTGCCAAATTGAATGATCCCGCCCCGGGAGTGGCTGCGGTTGCCGCCATGAATCTGGGAAATATTGGTGGCGACGCCGCCGTCCAAGCGCTTACCGCCGCGCTGGATAAAAAGACGACTGGTGCTGCCGATGCGCTGATCCTGGCCGCCAACCAACTTCTCAAGGAAGGCAAGGGCAACCAGGCTAAACCGCTGTACGAAACCGTCCTCAAGAGCCAGTCTTCCGCACGCGGTGCGGGTTTGTTCGGCTTGGCACGGGCGGATGCCGCCGGCACGGAGAAGCGGATCACGGAAGCATTGGCGGGCAACGACGTAAAGCTGCAACAAGCCGTCCTCAGTGCGGCGGTGGTGGTATATGTCGGTAAATTAACGCCCGCCCTCGCCGCTATGGTACCCACGCTGGCACCGACGATCAAAGGCCAGGTCATCCGTGTGTTGGACGCTTCCGCTGAAAAAACCGTGATTACTGCCACGGCGGATGCGGATGAATCAGTGCGCGTTGCGGCACTCGAATCGCTTGGCAAGATTGGAACGGCGAGCGCCGTGCCTGCGCTGCTCAAAGCCTCCGCTGGTGACGCCGCTGAAGATAAAAAGGCCGCCGAATGGGCGCTGGCGCGCATTGCTGGCGCGGGTGCGCTGCCGGCCATCGAGAAACAAGCGGCGGAAGGCGACGCCAAATTGCGCGCTGCCGCCATTGGTGCCTTGGCCTCCCAATTCGACAAAGCCGCGTTGCCTGCCGTGTTGAAATACGCAGCGGATACGGATGCCACTGTGAACAAGGCGGCCTTCACCGCGCTGAAACGCGTGGGTACGGACAACGAGATTGAAGGGTTGGCCAAGCTCGCCATCACGGATAAAAGCGCCAGTGCGGTGGAAGCGTTGCAAGCCGTGGTGGGCCGTGCGACGGACAAACCCGGCGCGCTCAAGAAACTCAGCGCCATCGCCGCCGGGGCGGATGCCAAAGGGCAGGGGGCCTATCTGGACATTCTCACCGGTATGGGTGGCAACGAGGCGATGAACGAAGTGGTGAAAGCCACCGATAGCAAAGACGCCGACGTGCGCGACGGAGCCGTCCGCGCCCTCAGCAAATGGCCGGAATTTGTCGCGACGAAAAAACTGGCGGACATCGCTGCCGATGCCAACGCCTTGCCCAAACATCAAATTCTGGCTGTGCGCGGTATCGCCCGCCTCGTGGATTCCTGTGACAAGGAACCCGCCCAAGCCCGCATTGACGCCGCCCTGAACGCCTTCAAGCTGGCCAAGCGGCCGGACGAGAAAAAGATCGCGCTGGCGGCGCTGGCCACCGTCGCTGATAAAAAATCCGTGACCGCCTTCAAGACCCTGCTGGCGGGCGCGGAACTCAAGGAAAACGTCGGATTGGCTGCTGCTGCTCTGGCGAACAACCTCATCAAGCCCAACAAAGGCGCGGCCAAGGAACTGGCCACCTCGTTGGTCAAAGCCAGCATCTCGGAGGCTGTGAATAAGAAGGCCAACGCGGTGCTGCAAAAGATCGAGGCAAAATAAGCGATTGCCATCCCCCCTCGGGCTGTCAGCGTAGCATCGGTGAGTCGGGAATATAGTAGCCCGACCACCGGAGCGGGCTTCGTGCCAAGGTATGACGAATCTAAAATCCTGGCATTGCCAACGGCTCGCCAGTCTTTTATCATGCCACGATGAATCGTTTATTTAAATGGGTCATGCTGGGGATGTGCGCGTCGCTGTTGGCTGGTTCCGTTCTCGCCGAGGAACCGGAAGACCAATATGTGCCAATTTACTTGATGATGCAGCAGGCGGAAGAATTGGAGCAGGCGGGCTCCGGCACCACGGCCTTGGTCAAATTCCGGGAGGCCCAGGCGCAACTTGATAAACTGCAAACCGCTTTCCCCCTGTGGAATGCCAAGCTGGTCAGTTTTCGCCAGCGTTATGTCACAGCCAAGATCAGTTCGCTGGAAAAGCAGTATCCCGGCGTTGGGCTGCCCGCGGCTTCCACGATCACCAATGCGCCCGTGCCCGTCGCCGTCAATGTTCAGGCGCAGGTGGATGAATTGCGCAACCAATTGCGGCAGGCGCTGGCGGATCGGGAAATTCTTCAAGGCAAACTGCGCGAGGCGTTATCCGTCCAGCCAGCCGCGTCTGATCCCCGCGAATTGGCCAAAGCGGATGAACAAATCCGCCAGTTGCAAAAGACGAATGACTTATTGCAGGTGGCATTGACTCAGGAGAAAATGCGCGCTGCCAAAATGGTCGGCACCGAGCAGATCGGGGAATTTCAAAAATCGGTTGAGGACCTGCGCAAAAAACTGGCCGGGCAGATGGAAATTGCGGACGCCTTGGCAAAGGAGAAAGAGGCGCTCCAAAAACAGGTTCGCGGCAAATCCGGCGCGGTGGGCAAAACCAACGAGGCCGCGCTTAAATCGCTTCAAAACGAACTGGCCGCGGCCAACCGCCAGCTTGAGTCTCAGGAACGCGCCAATCTGGAATTGGCCAAAAAAAACGAGGTACTGAAAAAACAACTGCAAGAACGCCAGACGACCGCGCCGGACGCCAGGGAATTGAAGAAAGCTCAGGACATTTTGGCGGAAACCCAGCGCAAACTCGAACTTCAAAGCCAGTTGGCCGCGGATTACTTAAAAGAGAAATCCGGCCTGGAAAAACAAGTGCGTGATACCGAATCGCGTTTGGTGAAGATGGCGGATCCGGATGATCTCAAAGCCGCGCAAAGCGCCCTCGCCGAAACCAAAGCCAAGTTGAAGCGGCAAATTTATCTCGCCGACGAATTCGCAATGCAAAAGGCCGGCTTGCAGGAAAAACTGACGATCTTGGAAAAGGAAAAAGAGATCCTGCAAAAGAAGGTCAAGAATCAGGATTAATTTTCCCTCGTTTTACCGTCAACGTGCGCTATGATATGGCTGCCATGAGCAGAACGGTATTGGGAACGCATCAGAAAGCGCTGCAATGTAATTTGGATCCGACCACCTATGGTACCTTCGCCGAAATCGGCGCGGGACAGGAGGTGGCACGGTGGTTTTTCATGGTTGGCGGTGCCGCCGGTACCGTGGCCAAGACCATATCCGCCTACGATATGGCCTTTAGCGATGCCATTTATGGTGCCTCCGAGCGTTATGTGAGCCGGCAACGGTTGGCCACCATGCTGGACCACGAATATGCGCTGCTGCTCGAACGCCTCGACAGCAAGCGCGGCCCGGAGACCAAGTTTTTCGTGTTCGCCGATACCGTTGCGGCCCGGAGTTACAAGGGAACCGGGGAATGCCACGGCTGGATGGGTGTCCGGTTTCAACACGCGCCCCGCGCCGAACCCTCGCAGATCATTATTCATGTGCGGATGCTGGATCGCGAGAATGTCTCCCAGCAGGCGGCGCTGGGAATCATGGGGGTGAACTTGATCTACGGCGCCTGCTATTTCAATCAAGACCCGGAGACCCTGCTGTTGTCCCTCATGGATAATTTGACCTATGAGCGGGTGGAACTGGACGTGATCAAGTTCAGCGGCCCGGCCTTCCGGCAGGTGGATAACCGGATCATGAGCCTGCACCTGGTGAAGAACTGGTTCACCGAGGCGGCCATGTTCACCGCCAATGGCGAAGTGGTCCAGGCTTCCGAGGTGTTGTATAAACAGCCGGTGTTGGTCGAGCGCGGCACCTTTCGGCCCGTGACCCGGACCACCATGAACATGCTCGAGTGTGCGCAAACGCAGTTCTTGCGGGAACCGGTGGTGCAGGGGCATGAGGTGGTCGTGTTGATGGAAATGACGTTGCGCAGTTTATCCAAGGAAGGCGGCGTGATTGATCATCGTGATTTCCTGGACCGCGTGGATGTGCTCGGCGCGCTCGGCAAAACGGTACTGATCTCCAATTACCTGCGCTATTTCAAGCTGGCGGAATACCTTTCCCGCTACACCAAGAACATCACGGCCATCGCCATGGGGGTGCCCAGCTTGGTGGACTTGTTCGAGGAAAAATACTATACGGATACCAAGGGCGGCATTCTCGAAGCCTTGGGCCGGATGTTTCACCACGACCTGAAAGTTTACCTGTATCCCGCTCACAACCCCAAAACCGGTGAGCTGGTCACCGCGAGCACGTTCCGGGCGGAATCACATTTGCAACATCTGTATGCCTATTTGCGCGATAAAGGCTGCATTACCGATCTTCAGGGCTACGACGCCTCCTGCCTCTCCATTTCCTCCCGGGAAGTCCTGCGACTCATCCAGGCGGGCGATCACACTTGGGAAACCATGGTGCCGCCGCTGGTGGCCAAGATGGTCAAGGCGCGGAAGTTGTTTGGCTACCGCGTAGCGGGTTGATACTCAAAACAGGCGGCAACCAATAGCTGGCGAAAGGTCAACTGTTTGCGGGGCGCAAACAGCGCCGAAAAAGGTGCATGAAAGTCAGGTTGGTTTCCCAAGCCCGCCACGAGTCAGACGCCCCGCAGTGCGCTGTTCGCTTCGCGAAAGGCGGTCGTGGCTGTCACCAATGAGACCTCCATCTCCGAGACTGATCACGCGTGACTTGGTTGTGGGTCTCTCTTTTTACTCGGCCCATCTCTCATTCGTCTCATAACTCCCATCCTATGAGATTTGCAATTTTCAATGCCCTATGTCCCAATTTTTTTGCCAGCTAATTTTTCTGCCATGTCCGGCCCCCCATTTTTTACCTGCCATTTTTCTGCAAAAATTCCCGGCAATTTGCAATGTCCATCTGGTCAATCAGGTCCATGCGGTTCCCCCTTTATCCTTCCGCCTTCATAATTCTTTTTGGGGTGTCCGCCGTTGACACTCCCCCTCTGTTATTCTGAAAGCAAAAACCCTCATCGTTCACCAACCTCAAAATTTATTCTATTTGAACCATGCGTCACTCTTTAGTAACCTTGCCTGCAAATATGCCAGGTACGACGTCCAATTCAGGCATCCGTGATAATCATCGCCGGGGAATCGTCGCGGATTTCCTTCGCGCGAAGATTCGCCAGGACTCATACCTGTCCATCGTTTCCGCTTATTTTACCATTTACGCCTTTGACGCCCTCAAAGATCACCTTAACCAAATCTCCCATCTCGATTTTCTTTTCGGCGAACCGCGTTTTGTCAGCTCCCTGGACCCTGATCGCACGGAGTCAAAGACCTTCGTGCTGGACTCCTCCGGCCTGAAACTGGCCAATTGCCTCGCCCAAAAACGCGTTGCTCGCGAATGTGCCGATTGGATTCGCCAGAAGGTGGACATCAAATCCGTCCGGCACACCAGCCTGCTTCATGGCAAGATGTACCATATTGCCAATAATGGCGTTCACGAAGCCATCCTCGGCAGTTCCAATTTTACCGTGCGCGGTTTGGGCTTGGGGCAAGCGGACAACAATATCGAACTGAACCTCGAAGTGGACAGCAACCGCGACCGGCAGGACCTCAAAACCTGGTTTGATGAACTTTGGAATGACGCGGCATTGGTCGAAGATGTTAAAAAAGACGTTCTCCTGTACCTGGAACAGCTCTATGTCAACCAGGCCCCGGAGTTCGTCTATTACAAAACCCTGTTCCATATTTTTGAGAATTTCCTGGCCGA
The DNA here is from genome assembly GCA_037139415.1 of Verrucomicrobiota bacterium. Taxonomy (NCBI): domain Bacteria; kingdom Pseudomonadati; phylum Verrucomicrobiota; species Verrucomicrobiota bacterium. Next base: position 26,594 of record JBAXGN010000063.1, read on the forward strand.
TCAGGAAAAGGGCGGCCTCCTCGATCAGGATCTCAAGATTGTTGACACTGGCATCTGGAAAGCCCTCTTTGAGTTCCAGCGCGATGGCGTCAAGGGCGCCATCAATAAAATTCTCAAACATAATGGCTGCATCCTGGCCGACAGTGTCGGCTTGGGAAAAACCTTTGAGGCTCTGGCCGTCATCAAATACTTCGAACTGCGCAACGAGCGCGTTCTGGTCCTGTGCCCCAAGAAACTCCGTGAAAACTGGACGGTGTATCGGCAGAACGACGCCCTCAATCCCTTCATTGACGACCGCTTCCGGTTCGACGTTCTCTCGCATACCGACCTCAGCCGCGAAAGCGGTACCTCTGGCGACATTAACCTGGCAACCTTCAATTGGGGTAATTTCGATTTGGTGGTCATTGATGAATCGCACAACTTCCGCAACAACACCCCGGGCCGGCGCGACGAGGATGGCAACCTGATCCGCAAAAGCCGTTACCAGCGGTTGATGGAGGATATTGTCCAGAGCGGCATCAAAACCAAGGTCCTGCTATTGTCCGCCACGCCGGTCAACAACGATTTGCGCGACCTGCGCAACCAGATTTATTTCCTTACCGAAAACCGCGACGATGCCTTTGCGGCATCCATCGGCATTGAGAGCCTGAAGGACACCCTGACCGCCGCCCAGAAAACCTTTTCCCTGTGGTCCAAGAAAAAGTCTGGCGAGCGCCAGACCAAGGATCTGCTCGAAAAACTCAGTTCCGCCTTTTTCAAGCTGCTGGACGAACTGACCATCGCCCGTTCGCGCAAGCACATCCAGCGCTACTATAAGGCCAGTCTTGCCCAGTTGGGCGGGTTCCCAGTGCGCCGCAAACCGGAGTCCATTTTTCCCGACATTGATTTACAGCACCGCTTCCTGTCTTATGACCGGCTTAATAACGAGATCGAGGGCTACAAACTCTCCCTGTTCGCCCCGTCTCGTTACCTGAAAAACGAGTGCGAGTCGCTGCCGTGCTACCAGACGCATGCCAACGATCCATTCAAGCAATCCGACCGTGAAAAATTCCTGGTCGGCATGATGAAGGTCAATTTTCTCAAGCGCCTCGAAAGTTCCGTGCATTCCTTTGAGATCACCATGGAACGCACCATCAAAAAGATTGAGAGTTTGGAGAGCAAAATCCACAATTTTGAAAACGATCCCACCCAGGACCCGGAATCCAACGCCCTTGAATTTGACCTGGGCATCCCGGAGGAGGATGAGGATTTGGAGGCCGCCCAGTTGGTCGGCGGCAAATTCAAGTACCATCTCAAGCACCTTGAATTGAAAAAATGGTTGAAAGACCTCCAGCGCGATAAAGAGCAACTCAGCTTGCTGCATACTTCTGCCCAGGCCGTCACGGCGGACCGGGACGCCAAGCTCAAGGAATTGAAGCGGCTGATTGAACGCAAGGTGAAGAACCCCACGACCAACAAACTCGGCGAGCTTAACCAAAAGGTTCTGGTCTTCACCGCCTTTGCCGACACCGCCACGTACCTGTTCGATTCCTTGCAGTCCTGGGCACAGCACCAGCTCCATATTCATATCGCGCTCGTTTCCGGCAGCGGCAATAACCAGACCACGTTTGGCAAAACCGAGTTCAACCAGGTCCTGACCAATTTTTCCCCCCGTTCCAAAAACCGTGCCAAAATAAAGTCCATGCCCCAGACGGGGGAAATTGATCTGCTCATTGCCACGGATTGCATCTCCGAGGGCCAAAATCTTCAGGACTGCGATTACCTGGTCAATTACGATATCCATTGGAACCCTGTGCGTATCATTCAGCGCTTTGGCCGCATAGATCGTATCGGCAGCGTCAATCACGCCGTTCAGTTGGTGAATTTCTGGCCCACCCAGGACCTCGACAAATACGTCAACCTGAAAAACCGCGTTGAGGCCCGCATGGCCCTGGTGGATATCGCCGCTACTTTCGAGGACAACATTCTTAATACCGAGGAAATCGAAGAACTCGTTCACGAAGACCTCCGTTATCGCGACAAACAGCTCTTGCGCCTGCGCGAGGAGGTCCTCGATTTGGAAGACTTTAGCGAAAGCATCGCTCTGAACGAATTCACCCTCGACGATTTCCGGATTGAACTAAGCAAATACATTGAAGCCAACCGCCAGCTTCTTCAGGATGCCCCCATGGGCCTGTATGCGGTGGTGCCCCCGCACCCCGAACACCAGATCATCGCCCCCGGCGTCATCTATTGCCTGCGGCAGAAAGCATCCCATCAACCATCAACCATTCGCCATCAACAATCCACAGTAAATCCCCTCCAACCCTACTATCTGGTTTACGTCCGGGACGATGGCACCGTCCGGTTTGGCTTTGCCCAACCCAAGCAGGTCCTTGAGATTTTGCAATTGCTGTGCCGGGATAAAACGGTCCCCTACGCCGACCTGTGCAACCTGTTTGACCAGCAAACCCACAACGGCGCGGATATGAGCGCCTACGACCGCTTGTTGCAGCAGGCCGTCGCATCCATCGTTGCCACGTTCCGCCGCCGCGTCGCGGCCGGGTTGCAAGGGAGCCGCAATTTCATCATCCCCGATCAAAAAGACCAGGCCAATGACACCGCCGATTTTGAACTGGTCACCTGGCTGGTGATCAAGAACCCATGAAACGTAAATCCAAAGTCGTCGCCAAAAGCCGCACCACCGGTGAAACAATTGGTGGTGCGGACAAAACTCGCGGCACTGCTGAGGGAATCCGCCGCATTCAGAGTACTCGCACCACCGGTGCGACTACTCCGCGGTCTCCGCATGAATCGGCCTTCCATGAAGTTATAGTCTTGATCCAAAAGGCGCGCCAGCGCGCTTTCCTTGCGGTTAACACCGAGTTGATTGACCTTTACTGGCGCGTGGGTGAGTACATCAGCCGCAAATTGGAGGCGGCAGCCTGGGGGGATGGCGTTGTGGACCAGCTTGCCCGCTTCATCACCAGCGAGGAGCCAGACCTCAAAGGCTTCACCCGGAGAAACCTATTCCGGATGAGGCAGTTCCACGATACCTATCGGCACGAAAAGAAACTCTCACCACTGGTGCGACAATTGCCATGGACCCATAACCTCCTGATTCTGAGCCGCTGCAAACGCCCCGAAGAGCGCGAGTTCTACCTCCGCCTTTGTCTCCGGGAACACTGGGGTAAGCGCGAACTGGAACGTCAGCTTGCGGGCGCCCTCTTCGAACGCACCATCCTTGCTCCGCCAAAAGTGTCACCACTGGTGACACAATTGCATCCCCAGGCGGGAAATATTTTCAAAGACACCTACCTGCTCGATTTTCTCGACCTGCCGGAAGTCCATTCCGAGGCCGACTTGCAAAAGGCCCTCGTCGCCAATCTGAAACATTTCCTCCTGGAATTGGGTCGCGATTTCTCCTTCGTCGGCGAACAATACCTCTTGCAGGTCGGCGGCAAGGATTTCCGCCTCGACCTCCTTTTCTACCACCGCGCCCTCCAATGCCTCGTGGCCTTCGATCTCAAAATTGACGAGTTCCAGCCCGAGTACCTTGGCAAAATGGAGTTCTATTTAGAGGCGCTCGACCGCGACATCAAAAAGCCGCACGAGCAGCCATCCATCGGCATCCTGCTTTGCGCCACCAAAGACAATGAGGTGGTGGAATACGCCTTGAGTCGTTCTGCATCTCCGGCGCTGATTGCGGAATACCAGACCGCGCTCCCTGATAAGCGCCTCCTCAGGCGTAAACTTCACGAGTTCTACCAATTGGCAGCCCCGGCGCTGCCTCAGGGCAGGCTCCCCAGTCCCGGAAAAAAACCTCGCCACCCATGAACTTTTCCCTCTCACTCGACCACCTGCGCCGCCGTGCCCCAGAACTGGGCAAAGGGTGGGTACAATTTGAACATACCCTTGCCGCAACCCCGGAAGAGGCTTCCGCTTTGAAGTCACAACTTGTGACCTCAAAACCTGGGCGGGTGGCAGTCGTTACTCCCTTGATAAAATCTTTCCCCATTCGCGTCTATTCGCGTTCATTCGCGGTTAACCTTTTATGAACCCCCTCCCAGCCAAACCAGCCATCATCGCCGACCTGATCCGCTCCATTCGCGGGCAACGGGTTATTCTGGATTCCGACCTCGCCCGCCTCTATGGCGTCCCCACCAAGCGCCTGAACGAGCAGTTTCGCCGTAACCAGGAGCGATTCCCGGAGGATTTTGCTTTTCAAATAACCGCTGAAGAAGCTGACCTCTTGAGGTCGCAATTTGCGACCTCAAGTTCTCCAGCAGACCGGTCGCAGATTGCGACCGCATTACGCAAGCATGGGGGGCGTCGCTACCTCCCCTACGCTTTCACCGAACACGGCGCGCTCATGGCGGCCAACATTCTCAACAGCCCCGAGGCCGTAGCCATGAGCATCCATGTCATCCGCGCCTTTGTTCAATTCCGTCACGTTCTGGCCACCCATGCCGACCTCGCCCGCAAGTTGGCTTCCTTGGAAAATAAATACGACGCCCAGTTTAAAGTGGTATTTGATGCCATTCGCGATCTGATGGCGCCACCCAAAAAAATCAAACGCGAAATCGGCTTCCACGCCATCAAAAAATAATCTTTGTGCCTTTTATGCCCTTTTGTGATTAAATCACTTTCGACATGAGCGATCTCCCAACCAAACAATCCATCCAGTCCGCCCTTGCCGGGTTCGCCACCGAGCCCCTCGCCTCGGCTGCCACGGCCCTGCTTGAGTCCCTGGGTTACCGCAGCGACAAGCGCCTCGCCCTCAAACCCAACTCCGCCGAGGCCTTCACCGCTCAATTTGCCAAGGATAGGCCGCTCAACCCCGCAACCGCCTTGCTCGCGGACTGGCAGTCCGTGGATTTCCTATTCCAGCTAACGGACGAAGAAGTCCGCGCCGCCGCCGGCGGCAACCAGCAATTTCTGTTCGACAGCAAGGGCCAATACAACGGCGCGGCGATGGAGTCTTACCTCTTCTTTGCCATCGCCCTCGAAAAGCCCCACTACACGCGCACCGAACTTTCCGGCATCACTCGCGCCGTGAACCACCTGTTCCCCATGCCGGTCATGGTGCTGTTCCGCCATGGCGACACGCTCACGCTCGCCGTCATCAATCGCCGATTGCACAAGCTCGACAGTGCCAAGGACGTGCTGGAAAAGGTCACGCTCATCAAGGACATCCGGTTCACGTCACCGCACCGGGCGCACATCGAAATTCTCGCCGACCTCTCGTTCGACTCGCTGCGTGAACGGCACGACTTTTCCAATTTCGTCACCCTCCACGCCGCGTGGCAGAAGTCACTCGACAGTTCCGAACTCAACAAGCGCTTCTTTCTCGAAGTCGCCAACTGGTATTTCTGGGCGCTCAGCCATGTCGAGTTTCCCAAGGACGCGCCCAAGCAGGATGGCAAGGATCATATCAGCGTCATCCGCTTAATCACCCGGCTCATGTTCGTTTGGTTCATCAAGGAGAAAGGCCTGGTTCCCGACCTCCTTTTCGATGAGCGCAAATTGCCGCAAATCCTCAGCGGCTTTTCCCCCACCAAGACCAGCGACAAGGAATCCGTTTTTTACCGCGCCATCCTGCAAAACCTTTTCTTTGCCACGCTCAACACCGAGATGGACAAGCGCGGCTGGACCAAGGAGGAACAGAATTTCATGGCGCACAGCCTGTATCGCTTCCGGGAATTGTTTCAAAAGCCCGCCGATGCCCTCGACCTGTTCAAAAACATCCCGTTCCTCAACGGCGGTTTGTTCGAGTGCCTTGATAAGGACCTCGGTGAAAATGCCAAACCGCGTTACGTCCGCATTGACGGCTTCTCCCGCCGCGACGATAGCCAGGCCGTCGCGCCGGATTTTCTTTTCTTCGGCCCGGAACGGGATGTGGATTTGAGCGAAGACTACGGCGACAAAAAATTCAAGACGGTCAAAGTCCGCGGGCTCATCCACACGTTAAACCATTACAAGTTCACCGTGGCGGAAAACACCCCCATTGAGGAGGAAATCGCCCTCGACCCGGAATTGTCCGGCAAAGTGTTCGAAAACTTGCTCGCCGCCTATAACCCGGAAACCGGTGCCACCGCCCGCAAACAAACCGGCTCCTTTTACACCCCGCGCGAAATCGTCAACTACATGGTGGACGAAGCCCTCATTGCCTACCTCAAAACCAAACTCGAAAATGCCCTGGCTTCCGCACACCCCAGCGGAGTTTTTCAACCAAGCCCAGCGGCACAAGTCGGAGTTGGCCAGTTGAACACTCCTGCCTCAAACCCCAACGGGGTTTCGCAAGCTAGCCCAGGGTTGCGGAGGGATGCGGGGCGCTACCCTGGGGAAACAGCCCCCAATATATCCCCCAACCCTGAAGGGGTTGCAGACCAACCAACCCGCCGCCAGCTTGGCCAGTCCGGCTCGGACCAACTCTCAACCGAATCCCGCCTCCGCCACCTGTTCGCCTACAACCACGACCCACACCAGTTCACCCCCCAGGAAGTGGTCGCACTCATCGCCGCCATTGACAGCCTTAAATCCCTCGACCCGGCGGTTGGTTCGGGCGCGTTCCCGATGGGCATCTTGCACAAGCTCGTTTTCATCCTCGGCAAGCTCGACCCCGACAACACCAAGTGGCGCGAACGCCAGCGCCAGCGTGCGATTCAACAGACTGCCGAGGCGTTCAAGATCGGCGACAAGGAGGAGCGCCAGCGTCGGTTGGATGACATCAACGGCGTGTTCGAGCAAAACGCCTCCGATTATGGCCGCAAGCTCTACCTGATTGAGAATTGCATTTACGGTGTGGACATTCAACCAATAGCCGTCCAGATCGCCAAAATGCGTTTTTTCATCTCGTTAATCGTGGACCAGAAGATTGACGACTCGCAGCCCAATCGCGGCGTGCGGCCACTGCCAAACCTGGAAACCAAGTTCGTCGCGGCCAACACGCTTATTGGCGTGAACCGGCCCGGCCAGCAATTCCTCCGCAACCGCGACATGGACGCCAAGGAAGCCGAACTCCGCCGGGTGCGCGAGCGCCATTTCCTCGCCACCACTCCGAAACAGAAAGCCAAATGTCGCGAGCAGGACGAGAAACTCCGCACCGCAATTGCCGAGCTGCTTAAAGGCGACGGCTGGGACAAAGACACCGCCACGAATCTCGCCTCGTGGAATCCTTACGACCAAAACGCTTGGGCTAGGTTCTTCGATGCCGAATGGATGTTCGGCATTACTGATGGTTTCGATATTGTTATAGGAAATCCTCCTTATGTCCGAATCCAGAACATCGCCGAGAGCGAAGCCGTGCTTCTAAAGCGCTACTATTCTTCAGCAATCGGAAAGTTTGATATTTATGTGTTGTTCGTTGAAAATGCTTTTCGACTGATCTCCGCGAAAGGGATCATTTGCCTAATCCATCCACATCGCTTCCTAACCGCAGATTACGGGCGCGGGATCAAAGCGTTCTTGGACAAAGTCCGTGGCCTTCAGTGGGCAATTCTTTTCGGTGTTGATCAAGTTTTCGATGCGGCCACGACTTACACAGGACTTTTTGCCTACTCAAATGGCAACGTGAGTTTTGGATTCAAACACGCGAACACCACGGAGTTTTATTTAGCGCCGTTCACACAACGCCCATATTCGGCAAGCGGAAGCCACTGGAATCTTTCGACAGAAAATGCCAGTTCTTCAGATTTGATTGAAAAACTGCGAGGCCAGCCGCGCAAATTATCCGACATCTGCATAGGTGTATTTCAAGGAATTGTAACCGTAGGCGACGATATTTTTGTATTCAAAGGCAAGCGGTCTGGAAAAACGTTCGTCGGCTGGAGCGAGGCTGCGGGTAAGGAGGTCGAATTGGAAGCGGACATTGTGAAACCTTTACTCAAAGGTGAAAACATTCAGCGCTACGAGCCTCTGTCGAGTGATATTTGGATTTTCTATCCGCATTACCAAGATGAGTTTGGCAAGACTCGGGCATATTCAGAAAAGGAATTGCGTGCCCGTTTCCCGAAAGCGTTTGATTATATCAAGCCATTCAAAAGCCATCTCACAACGAAGAAAATCCAATACAAGACCAACGCTGACCTTTGGTTCTCGCTTCATCGTTCACGGGAAATGTCGCTCTTTGAGCAGCCGAAAATCCTAACCCCGCAACTTCAAAATCATCCCAGCTTCACTTTCGATGAGCATCGGTGGTATCCTGATGCTGGCGGTTATTCGCTCATCTTGAAAAACGCCACCCAAGATGATTACATGTTTCTATTGGGCGTCATGAATAGTTCGTTGCTCTGGTATTTCATACGAAGCACCAGCAATCCCTACAACAACAGTTACTACTATTTCAAAACTAAATACCTCGAACCCTTTTCTTTTCCTGTGGTCGATAAAGACAAGCAGGCACAAATCGCCAAATTGGCCGCAAAGATTCACGAATCCAAAATTATACCTAAGCGTGCCGACACGGCCGCCTTGGAGCTTGAGATAAACCAACGTGTTTACGCCCTCTACGGCCTGACGCCTGAGGAAATCAAAATCGTGGAGGAGACATCAAAATGAAGCCCGAATCGGAATCATTTCAAACGAGGTGTCGGTATCCTGGTTCCCACGAAAACCCAACAAAGAATCGGATTTATGGAATTTGTCATTAAACGCTTGGAATTGCTTCAAATGCCCCTGTGATCTTATGCCAATTATTCATCTTTATTGTGATGAACGCGGGCACCTGCCTTTTGATCGGGAAACCCACCTGGCTTTAGGCGCGTTGCGCGTGCCGCGCGAATGCGTGAAGCCACTGACTCAAAAACTGCGAGCGCAACTTTCCGCCATGGGTTGGCCGGCAGGAAGGGAGTTGAAATGGACAAAAGTATCCCCCGCCGGCCTGAAGTTCTATGAATCCGCCCTCGACTTTTTCCTCCGCGAACCGGATTTGCGCTTCCGCGCCCTGCTGGCCCCCAAAAGTCTACCCCCTGGCAAACTGCCAAAACCGCCCGCCGCTGAGGCTGAACCCGGCACGCCCGCATGGGAAGCGTATCATGCGTTATTGGAGCAATCAGCCCCGGCGACGGTGGATTTTCTTCACCGTTACGAAGCCTGGTATTACGACCGGTATTTCGAGTTACTGAGCGCAACCGTTGCGCCCCCGGCGCACCATGCCATTTATGTGGATGTGAAAGATACGCGGGGTGGCACGCGATTGCAGACCTTGGAAAAACGCCTGGCGGACGCGCACTGCGATGGGATGCCCGGACGGGTGATTGACTGTGTGCGGCAAATCCGGAGCGAAGAAGTATTGCTGGATCAATTGGTGGACCTGCTATTAGGCTGTTTGGCATGGACGTATGGCACACCGCAACGGAATGCCGGTCATTTGGCCAGTCCGGCCAAGTCCGCGATGGCCAAACGCCTGCAATCCGCAATCGCAACACCGGAGGCTTCCCTTGTTCCCAAGGTGGTCATTGCCCATTCTCCGGAAAGGAGCCCGGCGGCATGAATGGTGTGTTGCTGTTCCCCCCACTGCTTCCGAACACGGGAGGGGTTCCAGAGGTTGAACCGCTGGCACACGCCGTTTATCAGGCGGATTTTCCGGCGGGTGGAACTTTGCCCGCCGTTAAAGGTGAGGTGGTGCAGGTGCGACGTGAGCCGCATCCGGCAAACCCGACGCGCGAATACACCTATTGGCACATGGTTACGGAAGACGATCCCAAGTTTCCCAGAGATGAGTCTAAACGGTTGCCGGATTTGGTAAGAGTTTGTGCGATACCAAGGGCGAAAACCTTGTTAGACAACCATACGCACGCCACAGTGAAGCGATGGTGGAACGTGCGTGCCGGTTTGAAACACCTGTGTATCTGGCATCCGCCGGTTAATTACGTATTGGTGATTAAAGAGCGTTATGAGGGAAATTTTCTGGTCACTTCTTATTGCCCGGAACCAACACGCAGGCTGGATTTTCACAAAGAGTGGGCCACGGCAAAAAAAGCAGGCCGCACCTTTTAGCGGGTGCGGCCATAATGTACTGTTCCACACATGGTGGCTGTATCTGAGATCAATAAACACCCATTTCGGACTGGTTGCAACGTCAAAATGAAAGAAAATGAAACCCAATGTTGGTTGGTAAAATTCGCGCCCTTACGCACCCCGTGGGCGGGAGATCGTGAAGCGCGGGCGGTTCACATTGTGCGGTGTCCGCAGTGCCGCCGCGCGAAAACACCTTTCGGACATGCGCTTGGGCGACGCGGTTCTTTTTTACCACAGCCATAGCAGCGCATTCTTCCGATGCAATAGTTGTTTCCTTTGGTGCGCTCACCCTCTGTGCTGGCATACTCCTCTTCCGCACTCCGCATTCCGCATTTGATTACTGATCACTGGTCACTGGTCACTCTTCCCCTCCGAATTTATTCCCTCCCGGAGGCAACCGCCTTTTCCGTTTCCCTGTTAACGTCGCTCCCGTTGGCCATCACGGGCCGGGCGTT